>NZ_JBGMOE010000014.1:0-2613 GCF_041424195.1 Tardiphaga sp.
TGTTGGCGCCGACCTAAAATTGACCCACCGCGCCGATCCAAATTTGACCCAGGGCGGGGTGCTGCTTTTTTGAGTGGTAGCTGTGGATAAGTGTACCAAATATGGAAGTGAATTCGTGGAGGGCGAAGCCCGGAACGAATTCCACTTCCGCTTTCGCGCTTTATTTAACGATATAAACGATTTAGTTCATTATTCGTTTTTACTCACTTTCATCCTCCCCAGCGGCGTTCGGGTCTGCCTTGTCCGCTTTGCGCTTCTGTTCCCGCGCCTTGATCCTTCCCTTCGCCGCCATGCTGCTGTGCTGGAAGCGGTACGACTCGTTACCGGTCTCCACGATGTGGCAATGGTGGGTCAGCCGGTCCAGCAACGCCGTGGTCATCTTGGCGTCGCCGAACACGTTCGACCATTCGGCGAAGCTCAAGTTGGTGGTGATGATGACGCTGGTGTGCTCGTACAATTTCGACAGCAAGTGAAATAGCAAGGCGCCGCCGGCCTGGCTGAACGGCAAATACCCGAGTTCATCCAGCACCACCAGGTCCATGCGCAGTAACGACAGCGCCAGTCGGCCCGCCTTGCCGTCGCGCTTCTCGCGCTCGAGCACATTGACCAGGTCGACCGTGGAGTAAAAGCGCACCCGTTTGCCCTTGGTCGCGATGCCCGACACGGCCATCGCGGTGGCCAGATGGGTCTTGCCGGTACCCGGGCCGCCGATCAGCACGACGTTTTGCGCCGTGTCGGTAAACGTCAACGTGGCAAGCTGGCGCACCAGCGGCTGATTGACCTTGCTTGATGCGAAGTCGAACCCGGCCAGATCGCGATGCAAGGGAAACTTGGCGGCAAACATCTGGTGACTGACCGAACGCATGGCTCGGTCGATATGCTCGGCCTGCAGCAAGTGTTCGATCAGCCATGTCGACGCCGCCACCGCGCTTTCGTCTTGTTCCTTCAATTCGTCCCAGGCGCTGACCATGCCGTGCAGACGCAACTCCTTCAGTTCGGCGGCGATATCACGCATGATCGATCTCTACCAGATCGCCGCCGGTGGCGCGCAGGCTGTCGTAGCGGCCGGTGTTGGCGACCGGCGCGTCCTTCAATTGCAAACTGGTCTCGACCGTCGCCGGCACCGGGCCGGCATTGAGCCGCGCCAGCACATTTTCGACGTGCTCGGCGCTCAGCACCCCCGACTCCACCACCAGTTCCACCGCCACCAGTACCGCCGCCAGCCCCGCCGTGGGCACGGCGGCCAGCACTTGCGCCATCACCTTGTCGCCACCGGCATGGCGCAGCAGGCCCTGTTTGAGCCGCAGCAATGGCGCCGGCAAGTCGGCGAACGGCGCGCCGTTGCGCAGCGCCCCCGGCTTGCGCTGCACCAGCGGGACGTAGTGCTGCCAGTCGTAAAGCACCTGGCCGCGCTCGGCCACGCGCTCATGGCTGGCCACGATGGCGTCGCCGGCGACGACGCACACTTTGCCCGGATACAGCCGCGCGCTGACCATCTGCCCGGCGAACTCGCACGGCACCGAGTAGCGGTTGCGGCTCACCGTCACCAGGCAGGTGGACGACACCCGCGACGGCTTCTCCACGTAGCCGTCGAACGGCGTGGGCATCGGCATCATCTGCGACTGCTCCTGTTCCAGCATCTCGGCCACGCTCAACGCCGGGTGCTCGGGGTGCCGCACCTCGTCCCACAGCGCGCGGCAGCGCCCGGCCAGCCAGACGTTGAGTTCGACGAAGGAAGCGAAACGCAAGGTCTGCGCCTCGATCCAGATGCGGCGCCGGCTGTCTTGCACGTTTTTCTCGACCAGGCCTTTTTCCCAACCCGAGGCGACGTTGCAGAAGTCAACGTCGAACAAATAATGGGCGCACATGACGGCGAAGCGGGCATTGACGATCCGCCCCTTGCCCTTGTTCACCTTGTCGACCGCCGTCTTCATGTTGTCGTAGATACCCCGGCGCGGCACACCACCGAGCGCCGCGAAGGAACGGGAGTGGGCGTCGAACAGCATCTCATGACCCTGGCTCGGATAGGCCACCAGCCAGAACGCGCGGCTGGCGCACAGCTTCATGTGCGACACCTGCATGCGACGGTAGATGCCGCCGATCACCAGGCCTTCTTCGCTCCAGTCGAACTGGAAGGCCTCGCCCTGCTCGAAGCTGAGCGGCACGAAAGCGCGCGGCGCGTTGCCTTCACGGCCACGCCAGTCACGGGTGAAATCGGTGACGCGGCTATAGCTGCCGGTGTAGCCCTCGGCTTTGATGTGAAGGAATAAAGCCTTGCTGGTGCGCCGGTTCTGCTTGATGCGCAGCGCGTCGGCCTTGAGGGCCAATTCGAGCCTGATGTGAAACGGCTCGAGCTTGGTCGATACCGCGCCGCGCCGGTAGCTCGGAGGGGAAACCACAGCCTCTTCCGGCTGCCGGAGCCACTTGCGCAGCGTATTGCGGCAGTCCCGTGCGTTTTGAAATTTCGTGCAGCGACAGCTTGTCGCGCAGATGCATACGTCGAACTTTGCCTAACATTTCCATGGTGATCACCTTGTATATCTCCCGCCTAATAAGTAGGCAGGAGCAGTAGAACACCTGGGTCAATTTTGGGTCGGCACAACAGCTATAGGT
>NZ_JBGMOE010000015.1:0-2599 GCF_041424195.1 Tardiphaga sp.
AGGCGCGCGCTGACGGCGGCGGACCCGGCGTCGCCCTCCAGCCGCAACAGCACCCCGGCCAGCACAACCGACACCGTGGGTACATCGTCCATCACCGTTCCGATCGCGGGCTCCAACCTTCGACGTCCCGACCTGATCTGGCGCGCGACTGCCACCAGTGGCAACAATGCCGGCGTGGCGAAAGTCGCGGCCGGCTATGTCCAGGACCAAATCAAGCTATCGCCGATGTTCGAGCTTGTCCTCGGCGTGCGCTATGAATATTTCAACACCAAGGTGACCGATCGCCGCTCCGCGCAGTTCGTACCCGCTACCCAGCAGCGTAGGTTCGATGTGACCGACAACCTGTGGTCGCCGCGGGCGGGATTGATCTTCAAGCCAGCGGAGAACGCAGCGATCTACGCCGCCTATTCACGGACCTACCTGCCGCGCGGCGGCGATCAACTCGCCGGCCTGTCGATCACCAACCAGAACCTTGATCCCGAGAAATTCCAGAATTACGAAGTCGGCGCGAAGTGGGACATCGTGCCGGGCTTCAACGTCACTGCCGCGGTGTTCCGGCTTGACCGCACCAACGTGCTGGCGCTGAGCGATCCCAACAATTCGGCATCGCCGACCATCCCGATCGGGCGTCAGCGTACGGAAGGCGTCGAACTGAGCGCGCAAGGGTCGATCACCGATCAGCTGAGCGTCGTCGGAGCCTATACGTATTCCGATGGAAAATTCCGCGACACCGTGTCTGGCACCGTGCGCGCGGGGAACCAGCTGGCCAACATGCCAAAGCATAGTGGATCGATCTGGGCGCGGTTCAATCCTGGCGCGGGACTGGGCGGTGCGATCGGTGTGATTCGTCAGGGCCGCCGCTTTGCTTCAACCGACAATTTCGTCGTCATGCCCGGGTACACCCGGGTCGATGGCGCATTGTTCTACGACGTCAGCGAGAATGTCGGCCTGCAGATCAATGTCGAAAATGTGTTCAACAAGCGATACTTCCTCTACGCCAACGGTAACAACAACATTACTCCCGGTTCGCCGACCGCCTTCAAGGCAGGCCTGACTGCGAGATTCTGATCACGGCGCACGGTGTCGGCTCGTTCACAAGAGCTGTCGACACCCGCAATGTGCCACGACCAAGATGGACGTCTCTAGTCGGCGATCAAGGAAGAGTGCTTCAAACCACGCCAGAGGCAACAGGCCGCACGTTGATACCGAGTTTAGAAGAGTCGGGGAGCGGCGATTGATGGAAGCTGGAGGAACCGACACCTATGGCCCTAAAAGATTCGGCCGCGAGCGGCGGCAGCGATTTTCCCCGCGGAGCGTCCGGTTTTATCCGAAGGCTCGGTCCCGGCCTAGTGACGGGTGCCGCCGATCACGACCCGAGCGGTATCGGCACCCACAGCCAGGTGGGTGCTCAGTTCGGCTACGGACTCGTCTCGACATTCGTGCTCAGCTTTCCTTTGATGGTGGTCATTCAACAGATCGCGGCGGAAATCGGCAGCGTGACGGGCGCGGGCATCGCGCAGAATCTGCGCCGCCACTATGCGCGGCCGGTGCTGTGGACGATGGTCTCGCTGCTGCTCGTCGCCAATATCGTCAATCTTGGTGCCGACCTGAGCGCTATGGGCGCGGCGCTGGCTCTACTCGCCGGCGGCAATGCGCGCCTCTATACTTTGCTGTTCGGGATCGTCTGCATCGTGCTCGAGGTCACGTTGAGCTACCCGCGATATGCGGCGGCACTGAAGTGGACGACGCTGTCGCTGTTCACCTATGTCGCGGTGGTTATTGTCGCGCCGGTCCCGTGGGGGCGCGCGCTCACCGCGCTGATCGTGCCGGAGCTGCAATGGAACGCAGCCTATGCTACCGCGATCGTGGCTATCCTGGGCACCACGATCAGCCCCTATCTGTTCTTCTGGCAGGCGGGACAGGAGGTCGAAGAGCAGCATCGCCATCACGCCAAGCCACTTCACATCGCCCCGCGCAAGGCAGGTCCTTAGCTGGCGAGGATCCGCATGGACACGCTGACCGGCATGGCGTTCAGCACCATCGTGTCGCTGGCCATCGTCTTCGCCACGGCCGCGACCTTAAACGCGGGCGGCATTACCGACATCGAAACATCGGCCCAGGCGGCCGAAGCGCTGCGGCCGATCGCCGGTCAATTCGCTTTCGCAATGTTCGCACTCGGCATCATCGGCACCGGCCTGCTCGCCGTGCCAGTGCTCGCAGGCTCGGCGGCCTATGCCGTTACCGAGATGATCGGCGTAGCGGGAAGCCTTGACGCCAAGCCGCTCGACGCGCGTTTGTTCTACGGAACGATCGCAGTAACGACGCTAGCCGGCGCGGCGCTGAGCTCGATTGGCATCGACCCGGCGCGGGCGCTCTACTGGGCGGCGGTGGTCAACGGTGTGCTCGCGGCGCCGCTGATGGCGGTGATGATGCTGATAGTGCGCAACCCGCGCGCGATGGGGCGACTGACCTTGTCCTCCCGAGCGACGATTTTGGGCTGGTGTGCGACACTCGTGATGTTTGCGGCAACGGCGGTCTTCTTTGCCTTCGCATTGTAGGTGTAGCACCGTCCTAACTTGAACGAAGCGCGGTGCTGGAG
>NZ_JBGMOE010000016.1:0-21263 GCF_041424195.1 Tardiphaga sp.
CTTGAGCATGGCGGCAATCCGATCGGCGACAGAGCGCAGGGAAGGGGAGGGGTAGGGGGCTTGTGCCTCGATCCGCGCCTGCCGCCACGCTGGACCGAAATAGGCCAGGTCGCCGCCTGCCCAGACTTCGGCTTCGGATCGATCATCCAGCACAGTGCGCAAGACGTTAAGCGTCGCGCGCGCCAACGGCCCCTTGTCGCTAACGCTCGCCTCGATCGCGAGATGAAACACCGCTGCCACAGAGACGGGATCGTTCAACCCCTCAGAGGCGCGGGGAGGGGGTGTACGACCGCAAATCCAGTTCTGCAGATGACGGACGTCGATAGGCGCACCCGCAAGGCCGGCGAGCTGCGCTGCACCCTGCAGCCGCGCACGGGCCAGCCAGATGTCGGCCCATGGGCTGTTCTGTAGTCGTCCATCCAGTCGGCCGAGCATAAGCATTGCCGGCCCGATGGGGGCGTCGGTAGAGGGGGAGGGCACCATCGAGGCGACTTTATCCCAACCTAAGAGGAAACCAAACGCCCATGTTTGTTTCCCCATACAATAGGGTCTGATAATAAACATGTGATAATTGCAGTTATCGCATAAGCGAAATTGACCTCTTGTTATAAAGTGGGCTACCAGTGCGCTGAGGAGTGTGACGCGTTATGAGCACCGAAACCGCCCGGAAAGTGCCGAAAACCGCTGTTGCGGCGCTCGAGGCTGCTTTGCCGGCCGTCAGGGCCCCGGTCGACCTTGCGTGGACGATCGTACAGATGCGAGCCGGCGAACGCATCACGGTCAACGAAGCGCTGATCACGGCGTATCAGGCCGCTTCGTCGCCCCACAGCATCCGCGCCGTGAAATCTGACGTTGAGGCGTTCGACGCCTGGTGCCGCCGCACCAACCGGATCGCGCTGCCGGCGTCGGCCGAAACCGTCGCTGATTATCTCGACGCGCGGGCAGGGAAGGGGAGCAAGCCTGCCTCGCTCGGTCGATACAAGGCGTCCATCGCCAAGATCCACCAGCTCCTCGACCTCAAGGATCCGACGCCGGCACCCCTGGTGAAGCTTCGGCTCGCAGCGGTGCGACGGGAGAAGGGCACAGCGCAGAAGCAGGCGCGACCTTTGCGGTTCAAGGGCCCCGTGCGCGACGTCGAGCGCGATCGGCCACGCGGTCTCAATATCCGCGCGTTGCTTGGGAGCTGCGGCGATGATCTGCCGGGGTTGCGCGATCGGGCGTTGCTCTCGGCCGCCTATGACACCGGGCTGCGCGCGTCCGAACTGGTGGCGGTAGCCATCGAGCACATCGAGGGGGCGATCGATCCGGAAGCGCGGCTGCTGCAGATCCTGCGCAGCAAGGGCGATCAGGACGGGGAGGGGGCGACCGCCTATCTCAGCCCGAGAACTGTCGCAGCGATCGGCGCCTGGACCGAGGCGGCCGGGATCACGGCAGGGCCGCTGTTCCGTCGGGTGCAGGTGCGGCGCTACAAGGCCCGTACGGCAGTGCGGGGCCGGCCGATTGATAGCATCTCGGGCCGCGAGACCTGGGATCTGCGTAAGACGCTCTCCAAGCCCGCCGTCAAGGCGCGGATCGAATATGACATCGGCACCCTGGCGCTGCATCCGGGATCGATCGGGCCAATCTTCCGGTCCATCATCCAGCGGGCGTTCGATCTCGGGGCGCTGCCCGATCTCACTGCCGAGGATCTGGCTCGGCTGCTGAAAGGAATCAGCGCGCACTCGACGCGGATCGGGCTGAACCAGGACCTGTTCGCGAGCGGCGAGGATTTGGCCGGGATCATGGATGCGTTGCGGTGGAAGTCACCTCGTATGCCGCTTGCTTACAACCGCAATCTCGCTGCTGAGCAGGGAGCGGCCGGGAGGCTCATGGCCAAATTAGGATAATAGAGTGACAAATCGCACGGAAAATATACACTGCCGTGTCGCTGCCACTAATGTCGCTAGATAAGCAGCAGCTGAACCGCAGGATCGGCCTGTGCAATGCGGCGGATACCGTGATCGGCCGTGACGAGTATCAGGTCATGCTCGCGCGCTTGGGCGCATATCCAAAGATCGTTCTCGTCAACCTGAAGATGTTGGCCCGTAGCCTTGTCGACCCAATTCTCTACCCAGCGTGGCCTGTCCTTACGCATCCACTTCGCGAGATATGTCTTTGCGAGGTTGGCTTTCAGCTCAGCATAGTTCGAGGCCGTGTGGCGCGTAACGTCGAGCACCGCGCCCGCCGACGCGCGGGTCAGCGTTTGCGTTAGTTGGGTGGGATCCTTGCCCGTAAACGCCACAATCAGTTCACGGCCAAATTGCAACTCGGCCAGAGCCACGCATGATACGTACTTTAGGGCGTTGTCCGGCAAGGACTGCACTATGGCGACTGCAGCCGAATGATGGGCGTGATCTGTCGATAGCAGTGCAGACAGCGTGTTTGTCTCGAACAGATAGCCCTTCAACGCGCTTCGACGTCATCCAACGCCTCCCTCAGAAGTATCGCTTCTTCCTTGGGGAGCGGCCTGAACGTATCGGAGATCCAACTTCCGCCGGCGCGCGCAGCCGAAAGGTGCGCCTTGCTAAAGCGGGTTGGGACAAGCGCCAGCGTGCCGGCTGGCCATGATTGCCAAGGCTGGATTGTTGGCCGTTGCGCGCCATGAAAATAGGCTAGCACTGCCCATTCGAGCTTGGGCGGAAGGTCGAAGGCCCGCATCACCAATCCATCGATCTCGTCGAGCAAACTTTGCAAGTCAGCCGCTGAGTCGGACGTGAATAAGTCGGATGGTGACTGTGCAGCTTTGCAATAGCGATCGACCAGATCGTCGAGTCCCACCGGAAAGATGTGTGGCATCGGAACAGCGCGCACCGCTGACACACGAATTCTGTCGGGAGGAGAATGAGTCGAGATGAAGGCTGCGCCGAGTGGACTATTGAGAATCGCGGCAAGCGCTTGCAGGGACGGCGCGCCGGGCTTCCTCCAGATCCCAAACAGTTGCTGCGAGGCGACAATGCCGGTCCGATCAATCGCTGCGGCCAGCGCCCAAGGGCCGCGGCTAACGCGCGCAGCATTGGCGAGGATCTTGGGTTCCGACCAAGGGAGATTGATCGCCTTGTACATCAGGCGCTCGGGTCGGGCGTCGAGCCATACCGGGGCGCCCGTCGTGGCGAACATTCGCATTGCCCCGCTTGCGTGAATGCCGGGAACGAAACCGGGCTGCGCATGATTACGGACCGCCGCAGCCTGGGCTGACCGCCACTCGATGCCGCGGTGTACCGCCGCGATTTCGCCCAACGTGTCCGCAGACTGAAGATACGACCAGACATCCGCCAGCTCTTCGATCCAAAGATCTCCGGTTCCCGCAAGCGGGCGGGTCTGCTCTCGCACCACGCTCAGCTGTCCTGTCGAAAGGAACGCGTCGCGCTCGCGCTCGCTCACAACGGCGCAGCGGATGCTCGTCCTAGCCGGCTCGGCTGCCGGGTCGCGCGGCGCCCGCGCGATGAGCAGCGACGATCGAATGACCGAGGCATTGAACGTTCTGTCGGGCAACGACACGAGCTCGACCTCGGCGTACATTTGCTCAATTCTGCGCCGCTGCGCGGCATATTGCTTGCCTCGGAGGAACGGCTCGGGAAGAACGAAACCTATTGCGAGCGGCTTTGCATCAAGGACAGCGTTCAACACCGCGATTGGCTTGGCCGCTGAACGTCTGAAGGCCTCTGGATAGCGAATCCGCTCGTCGGCCGTAAAAGATTCAAACGGGGGATTGCAAATGATCACGTTGGAGATTTTCGAACGCGCAGCAAGATAGTCGTCCGCAAACAGATCCGCCTGGCCGATCTTCCATCCGTTGGCGTTGGGATAATCGGCGAGGATGAGTGATAGGGTCGCCACCTCAACCGCGAAGGCATCGATCTCGTCACCGGCGAGGCGTTGAACCAGGAACTGGTGCTTTGCCTTGTCTGACCAATGCACCGGCAAAAGATCGCGTACGTGGCGCAGCGCCGCCACGAGCAAAACGCCGGCGCCTGTAAACGGCTCGTAAATCCGCAGATCTTCGACATCGTGCTTCCACAGCTGCAAATTGGCCACGACATGCTCGGCCACTTGGCGGGGTGTGCTATGCGTGCCGAAATGCTTGCGCGTTTCGGGTGTGACAAGTGTCTGTTCGTAAACGAATGCCAGGTCGTCGGCGGAAATGTTCCTGAAACTTAAGCCATCGCGCAAACGGCGCCATGCCTGCTCGAAGCCGACCATGAGGCCTGGGGGCCCTTCAGCAAGCGATGGCAGCCTGTAATAGGCTGAGATGACGTCGAGCACCGAGGCGATATCGTCAGGGTTCCAGTGCCGCGAGATTTCATGACCGCGGTCAGACAGGATTTTCGCTGCAAGCAGCCGAAAGGTCGCTTGGAACAGGGCGCGATGGCTTCGATCGCCAGGCGCAAGGCCCGCTGCGGTCACCGCGTCGTTCAGAACGCTTTCAATTGCGCGGTCTAGTTTCCCGTGAACCTGCCCCTCGATCGCCGGCATCAAGCCTGCGTCGACGAAGTCGAGCTGATATTCCGGGGCAACGTGGCCGATCGACTTGGCGCGATGGATAGCGAGTGGAGTCCAGTTGTCACGGTTCTGGTCGAACAGGGCGGCGAGTTCGGATAGCGCGGCCCGTACGATCATTCGCGGGGGAGCGGCGGATCGCATCTGCCATGCGGTCACTTCGTCCCCAGCGATCGAGAAGATCAGCGGCGCGCCAAGCGCGCGGTAGTCGGCTACGGCGTTGAGATCTGATGAGCCGACATCGATCACCGCCATCGCGGCATTGCGGTAGGAGGGCGGCGTCTGCGTGAATGCTGCGAGATGCACCGTGCGATCACGGGGGTCGATGGCTAGTACATCCGAAAAGACGTAATCATCAAAGATTGCGCCCGGCGCGAAGCCGAGACTTTCAAATGCTTTCCTGAAAGGGGTTAGCTGCTCCATCAGGAACCGCCTCCCGCTAAGCGACGCTCGGGATCAATGGATGTTAGCGGGAAGCGCAGAACATGCTGGCCATCGCCGCGCTGCTCGCCCCGGAGCCATTCGTCAAGACTGGCCAAGATCGGCCGGCAAGCGACTCGAAGATCAACGACACCCGTTCGGGGCGACTGGGTTTCGGCAACCAAGCTCAATGTACCAGCGCGGAGATCCATGATGAGCAGCGAGCGCTCCAGCAAGGGCCAGGCGGTCTGGTTGGTGAGGTCGAAGAGAGCAGGGGCAACAGGCCCCAAAGCGCTGATCCGAACGCCAGCACCGTCGACGATCGTCTTGACGATGGCCAAGGCAAGCAGATCCGCCAGCGAAAAACATGGCGTGTAACCGCTGCGCCCGTTCAACGGCGCAAGCGCGCTACGCCACCCTCGAAACGTGTCCTGAGAGAGCTGGAGCGCCTCGCGTACTTGGCCCGGGGTTAATTTCAAGTTCGGAGTACCACACGTTTGGTTTGGGGTTAACCCCAAGATGGAGGTCCAGTATTGCGTTGGCAAGGATTTCCTTCGGGGCGCAACGCTTATCGCGTTCACGGTGGCCGGATCGAGAAGAACAGGTCGTTTTAGGGTAAACGTGGATCTCAGGGCTGAATCAGGGTAGAATGCCGATCCCTGCCGTCCATTAATCGGCCTGCTCTCCCTCAAGCACGGGGCGCCGGGGAAGAGACGGGACGCGGGGCCTTTGGGCGTCGCGCGGAAGAAAATCCTCGTAATTTGGTTGCATCAGAAAGCGCCACAGCGGCATGCGGCCAAGTCCTTCGCTGGCGCGAAGCGCGCTAAACCACTCGGCTTGAACGGGTGCGTTGATGTCGGTGATCTCGCCGTCTGATATGGTTCGCTGCGCGAAGTGGCGGGAGAACATCCGGCTGAGGCTGCCGGCCATCTCAAATCCTTGATAGCTCATTTCTGGTGGATTGCTCTCGAATTCGATCGCAACGAGCCGTCTTCCTTCGATGATCGCGCGAGCGGCAGGGGTTTCCCAATCGCTGTAGTTCATGACAGTCCACGCGATTTGCTGATCGTGTGGGTGTAGGAGTTCCTTGCCGTCGCAGAACAGTTGCGACTTGCCGATTGTCACCAGCACCTGTTCATCCTCGTCGATGTCACTGGTTCGCGCCGGGTCCATTGTGAGGCGCAGGACAAGCGGGGCCTGCAACCCGAGGCTCTGGTCGCCGATTGCCGCCAGTTCATTTACTTTGACCGCGGTCATCATGTCGAGTGTGAGTTCCTGGTCGCCTGGCGCCAGCTGTTCGGGATCTACCAGCGTCCAGATGGCCCAACGTGCCCAGAAAACCGCCAGCTTGAGCGTCCCACCTGTTGCTTGCGCGTAGTTGGTCAAGGCGCGGCGATAGTCCCGAGTGAGGATCCGGCGACGCTGACGAAACGCGTTCTTCACATAGACGTTCTTGACTTCGACCAGCCAGTTGGATCCGTCCTTGAGCACAATCCGAAAGTCGGGCGCCTGCATCGGCAAAGCAGTCTGCAGCGGGCCTGTGTCCTCTGATTTGATCATGACGACCTCGCCAAGGCTCGTGACCAAATTCTCGAACATAGCCTCAGCGCGGAGGCCCTGGAGCAAGATTGGATCCGACAGCGCTCGCTTCATCGAGTCGTCGACATGTAGGCCGAAGGCCGACGGCATCCCAGGATCGTTCAGCGATAGTCCCTGGCTCACCCCAAACCGAGAAACCTCACGGAGCAGATCGAACGGCTTCTTCACGCCTTAGCCTCTTTCGGGTTGAGCCAGCGGAGCACTTCGTTGCAAATCGCCGGATCGCCCAAGTCCTTTACCAACGCATCCTCCGCCGCTTTGGCGGGGCCAGTCCTGAGCCAGGCCACAGCGGTATGACCCGTCGGGAGGAGCGCTTCCAGTTCAGCTGAAAGGCCAGGCCGGTCGTCGCGAGTGAGCCAGATAGCCAGCAGGACCAGAACGCGTCGTTTGGAGCTGGCGGCCAACACTTGAGCGAACTCGAGCACAAATTGATCTGAACCACGGTGGCCGACGACTAGCACGAGAGCTGCCGCTACACTCGGCATCCGCGTTGCGGCCGTCTCCACGTCGATCGCTGAGACCACGGTCGGGTCGAGGCTCTCGGACTTGAATACGAGCGCGTGGGCCGCCGCTCGCCTTACCGCTTGTCGGCCCGGGGCGCAGGCGCGTTCCAACAGCCGTTTTTGCATCGGCTTTCCGCCATGCGTTACGAGTAGTTGAAAGATGTCGTAGCGAAGCTTGGGGTCGGTGGTATCAATCGCAAGCGCGTCGAGCCGCTCAAGGTCGCCCTCGGGAAGGGTGCTCAGGGCTGCCAAGGCCGCGAGCGCTTGATGCGCGATGGGGAAATGATCGTCTTCTTCGTAGCGGCGATGGGAGTTTGACCACTCATCATGAGCAAGCGTCATTAGCGTTGGGACATGGTCGAGATGCGGCTTCGATACCAGGAGGGCAACGAGCGACTTTCGGACCGGGCTTCCTTCAGCCTTTGCGAACTCCAGCAATCCTTGGGGGAGCGGTCCGGGAAGAGGTTCCCCGATTGCCCCTAGGGCTGGTGCGACAACATCGGCGAACATATGGTCGAGCGCATTCTCGACGATCGGAGTGAGACCTAGCGCAATCGCCGCCGCAATTGCTTCGGCACACGGATGCGTGTCCTCCCAACTCACTCTCGCGCCTGCAAGCGTGGCCTCGATGTCTGGTCCGACCCCGCTCCTTAATGTCGCATATTGCTTGATCCGCACGCGCCGAACCTCTGGGCGCGTCGCCGGCGTGGCTGACAGCAATGCGGCCGCCGACGGCGGAAGTGGGATCACGTTGGTCGTGTTGCTACGTAGCGCGCGCGCCGCCTGCGCGATTGCCGCATAGTCAGCTGGCAACAGGTCTTTGGCCGCTTTGGCTATGCCCTCTTCACGTCGGCGATTGTCATCGTCGAACTCGGGAAACTCGTCGTCCTTCGTTCGCTGAGCGAGGATGTAACCTAGGTCGATCGCGACCTCGATTGCGCGCTCCAGCTCGTCGGCCCCGAGAAGGTCGCCGACGATTCGCGGAAAGAGGTCTCGATGGTGGGTAATGAGGCAGGCGAGCGCCGAGACCCTGACATCCCTGTCGTCGTGCCCTGAGCGTACCCTTTGGATCAGTCGGTCATGATAGGCCTCGTCCCATTGGATCCGCAGGACATGCCAAATCGCATCCTCGTGCTCCTCCCCACGCACGATCGAATAGGCGCCTGCAATCTCTGCGGCACTGGGTGGCGCGCCATCTCGTGCGGAGTTCATGAGGGAGCGCATCCAGTCCGGGCGCAAAGCTTCAGCATGGGGGTGCTGGGCCAGGCTTTGCCAGCCTTTGACCGCGCGCACCCGATCGACATAGGCTCGAACTAGTTCCTGGGCCGTATGCCCGTCACCTTGATCGGCCATGTGCTCAACATACTCATCCGAGTAGACGCTGTTGATGTAGGCAAGGCGCTCCTTACGGTCGCTCTCTGGGTCGCTCGATACGGGGGCAAGCTCTGCAACTGCCGCATCGAGGATAGATTCGAAGCCAGCGAGATCGCGTAGAGCCCCTTCGGCAAGCGTGTCGACGACCGGATCATACCCGTTGCGCACAATACCGGCAGTCGCCTCAAGATAGACCGGCGTCAGATCGGGAGCGAATCGTTCGAGGTCTGCGACAAGCTCGCGGCCGTATCCCGTCCGATCGTTTGGGAGCATTTCGCGAACGAAGCGGGTCGCGATCGTCGGCGTCTGCGCCGCATCACGCATGCGATCATACCAGCCCTGATCGTGCAGCGGCGAACTCCAGTGCATCAGGTTGGCAAAGGTCCTGTCAGGCCGATGGCTGATATATCGACCGAACTCCGCGCCGATTGACGCTTCTGACCCGACCGCAGCGGCTATCCTCAGATGGTCCGGAATGCGCGTCGCAGGATCCGAGAACTGCTGGTCAATCCAGACGTCGATTGCTTTCTGCGCTGCCGGCTTCGCGGAGACGGTAAGCTCGGGAAAACGACGGAGGGCCTCCAGAATGCGGGCCGCCATCCCTGAACCCCATGCTGCGCCCGGACTGTTGGGATCGGTCAGCACATCGATAAGCGCTCTCAGGGCGAGGACTGCGGGAACGGGAGCTGCTTTCAGCGCCGCCAAGATCCCGGCTTCGACACGTGGATGGTAGTAGGTTGCGTCACCTTCACCGACGCGCAGGTTCCGCGCGGCAGCGAAGAAATCGATCAGCGGTTGGACTCCCCTCTCGAAACGAGGGTTGCGCTCCGCCAGGTCAACTTCGAGCGACCGGACGGCGCCGATCGAAAGCTTGTCGCTGGCCTTCAGCAGAGCCCAAACGACGGCTGCCGCGGCGACGTCGTCGCGCTCTCTGATCTGCTCGACGACGGTAAGTTCGATTGATTCCTCATGCGCCCGTTCCACCGCTGCCTTGATGAAGCCTTGTGGGTTTTTGGGGTCGGGGCGTCCGGAAGTGCGCAGTGCATCAAAATATTTCTCGATCTCGAGCGGCGACGCGAGCTCTTCGAGGACCTGCTTCTCCGCTCCGGAGGCAAGCAGCTGCACGTCGCGAGGCAGGGTGTCTATCCGGGTCCGATATAGTTTGCTGCGTTCCTTGGGCCCGTAATGCTCGACCTCGAGCGGTACCAGCCATGGTTCAACCGTCTGTAGCGCACCCGACGAAACACCGACGTCGCGGCGGGTGGTAACGACGATCCGGCGATCATGGGTCGCATTGGAGAGAAAGCGTGCGAGCTGATCATTCCATGGACGACTGGCTGGATCGAAGTCGAACCGCCCCCAAGGATCCTCGATATCGTAAAGAACGGGCGGGTCGGTCTTGTCGTCGCGAAGCTGCTGCGGTCCGTGCCGGATCGGAACCCGTGTCATGCCGGGATTATCGGCACGCAATTCCGCGTACAGCTTGCTCGTCGCCAGCGTTTTGCCCGTACCCGATTGGCATATGATGAGCGCTGCGTACCGGGGCGATCCCATCGCTTCTCGCAGCGTTGCCCAGTTCTGGGGGAACACATAATTTTCCAGCTGCGGTGATGTCGCAAGATAGCCATCGTGTTCGCGGATCACGTGCGCGAGCTCGTCGCGCCGCCAATGGCCCCCGCCGACCCGCCGCATGCGCATTCGGGCTTCTTCTCGCAGTTTTTTGAGGCATTCGATCCAACGAGAGTAGGGAACGCCGAAGCGTTCGATCAGCAATCGTTTGATCTCGCCGACGAGCTTGTCCTCATCCATGTTGGCAATGATGCCAATCCGGCCGGCCGCCCTGGCTGGAAGTTTGGTCATCGTCGAGGTTGGCATCCCGGTTGGCTTCGGCCAGCTTCCAGCGCGGGCGACGCGCAGCCCACGGGTCTCTCCGTTGAGTCCGGCGCTCGTGATGAGGAGATATCGAACATCCGGCGCCGCAAGCCGGCGCGCGGCCGATAGTCGGTTCACTCCGCCATGTTTCAAAAGGGCATTGATGCCGGCAACGGTCCAGGCATCTCCGCTGCGGAGCTTGGCCTGAACGACGAGCCTGTAGCCATCTGCCGAAACGTTCGTTGCCAGCCGACCGGGCTCCGTTTCGGTGAGGTCCGCCTCAATATCCTCTTCGGTCGCGGGCTCGAGTTCGATTGATTGCGCGATCTTGTTGGCGAGCATGAGGTCGAGACCAAGCCAAAGCGACACGTCGACCTGATAGTCGTAGCCGGCGAGCGAGTGCGCGCCTGATCCGGCGGCATCATTCTCGCCATCTTCAATTTGGCCGGAATCGTCGGGTTGCGGTGATTCCGGGATCATGATCAATGCCCCCCGATACCGTCACCCGCGCTGCGGAACGCGTCGATCCGCCGTGTCACCGACGATTTTAGCGCTTCGGCAACGGCCGCGATCGGGGTCGGATTGTCAGCTTCATCAATGCCGTTGGTGTAGATGTGGCCCTCCCAGACACCATCGACAAACACGCCGTCGAGGCCTGAACCAATGCCGTCCCAATTTGCCGCAGCGACCGCAAACCCATCATCAGGATGGATGCGGCGTGCATCCAAGCGCGGCAGCGAGAACGGGACCGGTGCCCCGTGGAACTGCATGGTGCCAGCGGAACGCAGCGTGATGCGCGCGCGCCATGCACCGTGCATATAGTCATGCGGCTGTTCGATGTGGATATTCACTTCATCCTCCAAAAGGTTACGTCGCGTGGCGACAAATTGATCAACGAGGCCGCGTAAGGTCGCAGCGGGGGTACGGCCGATGGCCGCGCAGACCTCGAAAAAATCGCGATGAAGCGATTCGCTTACCCGCGCCTTCAAAATCTCGGACTTTTCCATCTTCACACCTTGTAGGACACATTTTCTGATATTGTGGTCCCGCAATGATGTTTCAAGCCCAATCGGGAATGGAGATATAGACCTAGCACTCAGCGCTGCGTCACTGCTCGCGAAAGTGCAATTCTCACACTTCGTGGGAATTCGCCTGTTACAGCGAGTTGGTAAAGCGGGTCACAGCGGACGATTGATACCGATGTCGATCAAGGGGCCTTCCCGCAGCCGTAGGCTACGGCGGCTCAACCGACGTATAGAAAACTTAGGTAGTTCTATGCAAATGAGGTAGAACTGTATAAACGGCCTAGAATGGACCCACGCCGTAACCCCTTCGCGCCCGGTGCAGGCAGCCGACCGCCCGAGCTTGCCGGCCGGGAAGATGTCCTCGAGACGGTCGCCGTCGCGCTCGATCGCATTCGAAACGGCCGTCATGCGCAAAGTATGATCCTGCTGGGTCTGCGGGGGGTGGGGAAAACCGTTCTGCTCAATGCGATGCGCAGGGCAGCAGAAGGCGAGGGTATCTTGAGTGTGCCGATCGAGGCGCCCGAGGGCCAGTCATTGCCCGCCATGTTAGTCCCGGCGCTTCGGACCGCCATGCTGAAGCTCGATCGCGGCCAGGCTGCAATGACGCTGGCGAAACGCGGCCTGGGAGCGCTTGCGCGGTTCGTGAAAGCGTTCAAATTGAGTTACGGCGAGCTTGAGGCTTCGCTCGATCTCGGAGAAATAGGGGTGGCCGATAATGGCGACCTCGAAGCCGACCTGATCGATCTCATTGACTTGGCCGGAGCCGCAGCGGCCGAGCGTGGGACAGCGCTGGTGCTGTTCATCGACGAGCTGCAATATGTGCCAGAACGCGAGCTGGCGGCCCTGATCACGGCGCTCCACCGCGCTCGGCAAAACGATCGTCCGATCACGCTGGTGGCCGCCGGGCTCCCGCAGCTGGCCGGACAGATGGGCAAGGCCAAATCCTACGCCGAACGGTTGTTTCTGTTCACCAGCATCGGCCCGCTCGGCACCGACGCGGCGAGTGCAGCCATTGTCCATCCGATCGAGGCCGAGGATTGTGCGATCGAGGCCGATGCTGTCGCACAGATAATCGCGGTGACCGAGGGCTATCCCTATTTCCTGCAGGAATGGGGCAAGCAATGCTGGGATGCGGCAGACGCCTGTCCGATTACGGCGGCCGACGTCGAACTCGCGCATCCGACAGCGATCGCCGCGCTTGACGACAGTTTCTTCCGCGTCCGCTTTGACCGGCTAACGCCCTCGGAAAAGCGCTATCTGCGCGGCATGGCGGATCTGGGGGAGGGGCCTTTTGCCTCGACTGCCATCGCCGATCATATCGGCCGGAAGCCTTCCAGCTTCGGGCCGGTCCGCGCATCGCTAATCGCAAAGGGCATGATCTTCACGCCGGGCTATGGGGAGACGGCATTCACCGTGCCGATGTTCGGCGCGTTCATGCGTAGGGCTATGCCGGTCAGCGATATGAGGGCGGGGCAGGATTAATCATGAAGCTTATCCACACCGCCGACTGGCAGCTCGGTAAACCCTATGGGCGTTTCGACCCAGATGTGCGCGCCGCATTGTCCGAGGCCCGCTTCGACGCGATCGATGCCATCGGCATGACCGCGAGTTTGCACGGCGCCGATCACGTGCTGGTCGCCGGCGACGTGTTCGATACCGAAGGCCCCGAAGACCGCACGATCGTGCAGGCGATCTCGCGGATGGAGCGGCATCCGTGCCGCTGGTGGCTCCTTCCCGGCAACCACGATTTCGCGCGAAATGGCAGTCTCTGGGATCGGGTGCGGCTGCGCGCGGGCGACAGCATCACGATCCTCTCGGAGCCGCAGCCGCACGAGATCGAGGAAGGTGTCTGGCTGTTGCCGGCGCCGCTGACGCATCGACACAATCTCGAGGACCCAACCGAACTGTTCGACGGCATGGAGACGTCCGGCGCGCGCCTGCGCATCGGTGTCGCCCATGGTTCGATCCGCGATTTCGGTTCGCAGGGAGAAACCAAAAACCAGATCGCCCCCGACCGGGCGCGGCGATCGTCTCTCGACTATTTAGCGCTAGGAGACTGGCATGGCGCTTTGAAAGTTGATGCGCGTAGCTGGTACGCAGGCACGCCGGAAACCGATCGTTTCCAGCGCGACGAGCCTGGGCACGCCCTGCTGGTTGATGTGGATGTAGGGCGGGAACCGATCGTCACGCCGGTCCGCACCGGCCGATTCCAATGGATCAAACGCAGCTGGACTGTGAACGATCAGGCTGGCTTCGACGCGGAATGTGATAGGTTGCTGGGGTCGATCGACCCGCCAGCGACGCTCCTCGAGCTATCCCTTGCCGGTATAACCAGCCTCACCGATCGCGTGGCCATGCTCGGCCGGCTTGAGAACGATGTCAGCCACCGCGTGCGCTATGTCGACCTTCGCGCCGCCGACCTGGTCGGACGTCCCAGCGACGACGATCTTGCACAGCTTGCCGTGGAGGGAATGCTCGGGCTCGCCGCCGGAAAACTCTCCGCGCGCATCGAAACCGGTGCCGCGGACGCGGCCGTCGCAAAACGCGCGCTGGAGCGGCTGTTCGTCGAATATAGCCGGGAGGAGAAGGCATGAGCCTGCGCCTCAGACGGATCGCGGTCGACGGCTTCCGCAAGTTTCGCGAGCCGATGGCGATCGATGGCCTGACCGACGGCCTGAATATCGTGATCGAGCCGAACGAGACCGGCAAATCAACCTTGCTCGAAGCGCTGCGGGCTGCATTCTTCGTCCGCCATGGCACGAAGAATCAGCTCGCCCAATCCTTCGCACCCTACGGCGAAGCTGTTGGCCCGGAGATCCAGGTGTCATTCGAAGCCAACGGGGCGCCTTGGACCATCACCAAGCGGTTCCTGAGAGGCGCCGCGATCGAGATCACAGGGCCACGGGGGAAAGCACAGGGCGAAGATGCCGAAGCCCAGCTTCACGCGCTCCTCGGGTCCGTGCGCGACACCAGCCAGAAGGGCGATGCCGCGACCTATGGCGCGTTGGGTTTGCTGTGGGTGGCGCAAACGGACGCGCTCGCGGTCACCGGGCCTGGGCAGATTGTCCGCGATACGGTGAGATCGACGCTCGAAGCCGAGGTCGGCTCTATCATGGGAGGCCCCGCATACAAGCGTGTCCGAACCAGGATCGACGAGCAGTTCGGCCGATACTGGTCACCGACCGGTCAGAAGCGCGGCCGCCAGAATGAAGCAATGGAGCGGGTCGAGATCGCGGAGACCGCAGCCCGCGAAGCTGCTGAGAGGGCAGCGGGATTGGAGAAGACATTCTCCGAGCTGGAGACGGCGCGAGCCAGGCTGAAAGTCGTCCAGCGTGAAATCGCAGACGATACCGATGTACAGGCGCGGAAGGAGTTTGTTGCCTCGCTCGAGGTTGCGCGGGCGGCCGCGCAGATACTCGCCACTCGCCGCGCGGAACATGAGGCCGTCAGCGCCAAGGCGCGGGAACTGGCAGATCTCGCCGAGCGGCACCACATCGCCACGGAAGCGCGAGACAACGCCGGTCATGCTCTGGAACAGGCGCAGATGCGGAGGGCTGGCCACAGTGAGGGATTGGCCGGTGCCAAGTTGCGGCTTGTCGACGCGCGCGGTGCGCTCGATAGCGCGCGAACCGCGCGTCTGGACGCGCGGTCAGCGCTCAGCGCCGGAGAGGATCGCGCGCGGGCCATGCGTCGCAAGACCGGCATCGCGGCCGCGCGCAAACGGCATGCAGAGCTGATCGAGCTTGAACGGCTTCAGGTTGAGGCCAAAGCCCTCGTAGCAACCTTGATTTCAACGAAGGCGATCGCGCTGCTCGAGGCGAACGAGCGAGCGGTTGCCGAGGCTCGTGCGTTGCGGCGCGCCGGCGCGACGCGCATTGCGCTGTCGGGCGTAAGCGACGGCATCTTGATCAACGGCGAGCCGGTGAGCGTTGGCGAGCGGACCCTGACGGGCGAGACGCATATCCGTATGGGTAATGCCGAGCTGGTCGTCTTCCCGCCGGCCGGGGCGGCGAGTGCCGAGGAAGCATTGTCGTCGGCATTGAAGCGGCAGCAATCGGCACTCGATGATCTCGCACTTACAGATCTTGCGGAAGCGCGGGCGCGTAATGACACCGCCCGCGATGCGGCAAGTGAACTTCGGACGATCGCCGCGCGGATCGAGGCATCAACCCCGGCCGACGAACATGTGGGCCTCGCGGCCGGTGCCGCAGCGCTCAAGCTCTTTATCGTCGAGCTCGGGCACGATTCCGTAGCACCCGAAGGCGACGCTCCGAACATTGCAGCCCTTAGCAAAGCGATGGAGTCGGCCGACTCTGCGCTGGCGCGGGCCGAAGGCGCGCATGACAGCGCGGTTGATGCGCTGAGGCGCGCCGAGGAAGAGGATGCTCCGCTTGCCACCGCTGAGGCGCGAGCTGGAAGCGATCTCGCAAATGCCAAAGCCCAGATCGATACGATGGAGAGTCGGCCGGACTTTACGAGCCTAGCGGCAGATCTGCTGCGTGCGCGAGAGCAGTCGGCCGCGGCCGCCGTCAAATTGGAGGCAGCGACTCGGGACGCGGCGGCGCACGACACTGCAGTCATCACGCGAAAAATTGAGACGACCGATGCGCGGATTCGAGCAGCGGGGGACACGCGGACGAAGCTCGAGATGGAAATTGCCCGACTGGAAGGCACGGCGGAAAGCGAAGGCGGTAAGGGCTTGGCCGATCGGGAAGCGGCCGCTCACGAGGAGGCGGAGGCGGCCCGAGCTGCCTTGCAACGGATCGTCGACGAGGCCACCAGCCTGAAGCTGCTGCGCGAAATCCTCGACGAGGCGCGGGACGAAACATCCGCCAAGTTTGTCGGTCCCGTAGCGAAGCGGGCCAAACGGCATATCGAGCGGCTGCTACCAGGCTGCGATCTGTCTTTTTCGGAAGATCTGACGCTGGAAGCCGTCGTCCGAGGCGGGATCAGCGAGGGCTGCGGAGATCTCTCGCGTGGCACGCAGGAGCAACTGTCAGTCCTGACGCGGATCGCATTCGCGGACATGCTTCTTGAGCAGGGGCAGCCGGTTTCGTTGATCCTTGATGATCCGCTCGTCTACGCCGACGATGCGCGGCTCGACATGATGGTTGAGATACTGAGCGAGGCTGCCGAGCGGATGCAGGTCATTCTGCTGACCTGTCGTGATCGGGCATTTCGACATGTGCAGGCCACACGCCTCTCGCTGACCGGCGTCGTCTGATGACGGAAAACGACGCTCTCGAAGCTCTGCGCGAAGCAACGGCCACGATCCGTGGCTACATCTACCAGTTCGACGCAAGCATCCTGGCGGTGCTGGCCGCGACCAGTGGGCAGGAAGTGACGGTAGAGGGTGTAGAAGATTTTGATGTTCTCTCGAACGAGACGGACACCTACGGCCAAGTCAAATATTACGAGGCCCAGAAGCTCACGGACTCCACGCTGCGTGACGCGATAGTGCCGATGATCGAAGGTTTTCTGCGATATCCGGCGGTAGACCGGAACCGAAAGCGTTACATCCTGTACGGGCATTTCAAACAGGCACCCGAGGATGTTCCGGCGATCTTGCTTGGCGACCTGCAACGCATCCTCATCCAACGCCCGTACAAGGTCGACGACGCAACGGGCGAAAAAGCCAGAACCGTAGTGAACCTTCAAACGAAACTTGGCGCGTCCGATCAGGACCTTGTCGCGTTCTGCAACCAGTTTACTGTCGAACTCAGCGAGCCCTTCGATCAGCATCGTTTGCGGGTAATCGCCGAGCTCCGGACGGCGCTCGGCGTTACGAAGATCGAAGCCGAAAGTTTTAGCTATCCCTCAGCGCTCTCCGCGATGGCGGGCCTTTCGAGCGCGCGGGCGAAGCTCGACCGCACAACGACGCGAAAGGCATTCCTCCAGCAGATCCGCCCGAAAATGGCTCTCTACTCGGCCTGGGCCCTCCGGATGGAAGGGGAGATCGCCTACTGTCGAAAAATTCGCGAGCTGCACTTTGCTAGGCTCAATATCGACAGCCATGACCGTTTCTTTGTAATCAGCCTGCCCGATACTGACGGAATCGAGGAACTCCATAGTCTTGTGCAGCACATCATCAGCCGCTGGAGCAGCCACAAGATAAACAGCAAGCCCGACCGTGAGCGATACGCACCTATCTTTTTCTTGCCGGACCTCGATCCGCCGGTACTTGCTCAGCTCAAGCTTCGTCTGGTCGGTGACAGCCATAAGATATCGGATGGCTATGCGTTCAACGGAGCGCCGTTCACAACGGAGCATCTGATGCTCGCTCAGACGCGGCAATACCCGGTGTCGGCACGGTTCGTTATGGATCACGACCAGTTCAATGCGGCGCTGGCCGCATCGAAGCGCGGACGGCTGATCATCCAGCTTCATACTGGCGAGCCTCATTCTATCGACCCGGCGATCCAGCAGATTACGGTGCCAATCAACGCGGCCAGCATGGCCAAGAAAATCATATAGGGGAGAGTCCAGATGTCCGGGGAAGATGAGATCAATGCCGAAGTCGTGTCGGTTTTTCCGAACAAAGTTCGTATTGCCGTCGACAACCTTTCCTCATTCCAGATCGCCGAGCAGTCTCTGCGCGTCGGATCCTTCCTCAAGATTTCCGACAATGACGATGTTTCGCTCATCTGCATCATCGAAAACTTCTCGATCGAGATGCGGGAGAAGGCCGGCGACGCCAAGCGTGTCTACATGATTGAAGCCTACCCGCTCGGCACGCTATCTGCGGGTGTCTTCCGCCGTGGGGGCGATGAGCTTGCAATCCCGCCCAAGAAGGTCGTGCCCGCCACGAGATCCGAGATTGCCGCGATCTATGCCAACGCTTTCGAGGAAGATCAGCGCTGTTGTTTCTCCTCGCTTACCCGACAGCGGGACGTGAAAGTGCCGGTCCATGGCGACCGCTTTTTTAACAAACACATCGCGGTGGTGGGAGCGACCGGATCTGGAAAATCCTCCAGCGTGGCAACTATCCTGCAAGAGGCGACCTCAGCAAAGGCAAGCGAATATAGCGGGTTGAACAACTCGCATATCGTTATATTCGACATTCACGGCGAATATAAAGCAGCGTTTCCAAGCGCCAATTTGCTCTCGGCGGATGACATCGTCTTGCCCTATTGGTTGTTGAACGATGGCGAGATGGACGACATGTTCCTCGAGTCTGGCGACAGCAACAACTACAACCAGGAAGCTCTGCTTCGCTCAATAATTACACATTGCAAGGAGCTCGCAAATCCTGGCGCTACGAAGGTAAATTTTGACAGCCCATTGCGGTACGATATCGGGCACCTTCAGAACTGCTTTGCGAATCTCTCTCGGGAAACGAAAGATGCAAATGACCCGCTCACCATCGAGACCAAGGCTGGCGTGATCAAAACTTTCGCGGACGACCGCGAACGCCTAACGGCCTATGCAACGGATCGCGTCGATTTTGCGGCGAAGAAGACGGGCAAGATCAACAGCGGACCCTACGCGGACGGCACGATCGACAAATTCGTCCGCCGGATTGCGGCGAAAATCAGCAACTCCCGCCTCAACTTTATGTTTGGCGAGAAGGCCGCAGCGTCCAGCCTTGAAGACGTCCTTCGCCAAATTACCGGCTACGACAAAACCAGCAGCGCAAATGTCACCATCATCGATTTGAGCGGTATTCCCTTCGAGGTTCTTAGCATCACGGTTTCACTGGTAACTCGGCTCCTCTTTGACTTCGCCTATCATGCGCGCCGCGAGACTGGCACCTGCGCAGTTCCCTTTCTGCTAGTCTATGAAGAGGCGCACAAATACGCTCCACGCAGTGACCTCTCACGCTTTAAGGCATCCCTGAATTCAATCGAACGGATTGCCAAAGAAGGCCGCAAGTATGGCGTCAGTTTGATGATTTCGAGCCAACGACCGTCAGAGATATCGGAGACGATTTTCTCTCAGTGCAGCAATTTCCTAGCGATGCGCCTGACCAATCCCGACGATCAAGCATATGTCAAACGCCTGCTGCCGGATACACTCGGCAACCTGACGGCGGGATTGCCCGCGCTTGAGCAGGGAGAAGCTCTGCTGATCGGGGACGCAGTTGCGATGCCCTGCGTCGTTTACGTCAAACCCTGCTCTCCGCAGCCTTCGTCGAACGATATCCGGTACTACGAAATCTGGAAGAACCGGTGGTACGCCGCCGGCTTTCCGGGCAGTTTCGACCAATGGCTGAAGTAAAGCGGGCAGGTTCGAATGGATTTGACGTGACCCTCGCTTTTCATCACCGGCGACGAAAGACAGACCGTTATTTGAGGGTCCCCCGGTTTCTCATCCAACCTTAGGGTGAGTTTCCGGCGTTTATTCGACCGCCTTGGCGGCCGCGGCAGCAGCATATTCGACCGGCGTCAACCAGCCAAGCGACGTGTGAGGACGACTCTCGTTGTAGTCCCGTCGCCAAGCCTCGATCTTGGCTCGAGCGTCGGTGATGGACAGGAACCAATGTGCGTTTAGGCACTCGTCGCGAAGGCGACCGTTGAATGACTCTACGAAGGCATTGTCGGTCGGTTTACCCGGTCGACTGAAGTCCAACGTCACACCATTCTCGTATGCCCAGCGATCGAGCGTCTTCGAGATGAATTCCGGTCCATTGTCCACGCGAATGGTCTTGGGCGCGCCGCGGATCGACGAGATCCGTGCCATTGCCTCGACCACCTGCTCACCCCTGATCCCTTGGTCGACGTCAATCGCCAGTGCCTCGCGGGTGAAGGCATCGACTACGGTCAGCGCTCGTAAGCGCCGGCCGTCGAACAGCGCATCCGAGACGAAGTCCATCGACCACAACTCGTTCGCTGCCAGTGCCGCAGGTTGCCGTTCACGGTCCATCCTTCCCTGCGCAGCATGATGTAGATGCGAAAATAGCCATAGCGTGTCCGCGTTGGGCCTCGGCAGCGCAGCGGCGCTCGCCGGGCTGTTCATCGCTCAGGTAACGCTGGCGGTCGCTTGGCAGGGCGATGAAGCGCGAACCGTCGCAAGTCTCACATGGCTCGGCTGGGGCTATATCGGGCTCGCCCTGCTGATTTTTGTGCGCAACGCGAATGCATTTCCGCCACTTGTAAAATCGTTGTGGAGTTTCGGCCCCGATTCAGGCCGTGAAGACCTCAGATGACGCAGACTCGGCGGTTTCCATACGTCCTAGTCTATTGATTTTCGCAGGTGCTGGGGTGGCTTCGAGGCGCAAAAGCGCAAGGAGCAACGGTGCGGCCCGCTCCCCGTTTCGCTCCACCCCCGGAGCGGGGAGCTTGTTGCTAGGATAATATGTAAGAAAGCGCACCCTTAAGCAGCTTGCGGCCCACCAGCATGCCCGCGTCGGCGATTCCAAGCGAATCCGATCGCTAGAGCAACTGCCATCAGAAGCTGCGCCAAGACCGACTGCCAGGTTGGGAACAGGCCCAGCACGGATAGCCGGGGCACGTCCGCCAGAGGCGCTATGTCGATAATGCCCGCTTCCTGTAGCGCCGCAACGCCCTTGCCCGCGAGCACGACCGTCAGAATTGCCATCAGCCACGAGCTATAGCGAAAGAACTGAGTGATCGGCAGCGTCCGGCTGTAGCGAAGCATGGCCCAGGCGATCACCGCGAGCAGAAGGACGGCCGAGGCGGCGCCGGCGAGCAGCACGGGGCCGTTCCCTTGCGACCAGAGCGCCGCATAGAAGAGGATCGTCTCGAAGACTTCCCGATAGACGACCAGGAACGCCAGCCCGAACAGGAACCAGCCCGACCCGCCAGTCAGCGCGCGCGTCATTTTCTCGCGGATGTAGCGTTGCCACTGATCGGCTTGCGCCTTGCCGTGCATCCATATCCCGACCGAGAGCAGCACGATCGCGGCGAACAGCGACCCAAACCCTTCCGTCAGCTCCCGGCTCGCGCCGCTGATCCCGATCGCATAGGTGGCGACC
>NZ_JBGMOE010000017.1:0-2554 GCF_041424195.1 Tardiphaga sp.
CGTTGGTCAGGCGCACCTTGGCGACCTTACGAAGCGCCGAGTTCGGCTTCTTCGGAGTCGTCGTGTAGACGCGCGTGCAAACGCCGCGCTTCTGCGGCGACTGCTGCAGCGCAGGAACCTTCTTGCGCGACTTCTGAATTGCGCGCGGAGTAGCGATCAGCTGGTTGATCGTCGGCATGTCAGCCTTCACCCTTTAGTTCGCTCGAAGCCGTAACGGCTTCCTCAAAATCACTCGGAGCAACCTGCCCCACGGTTCGCATCACATGAAAAGCTTCACGCAAAACGAAATCACGCCAACCATTCATCGCTGAACGGAAAGCGCTTAACGCCACAGAGGACCGCGATCATGACCGTCAGACTTGCGTCTTCAGATCTGCACCGAGGTCATGCATTCGAACTTAATCTCAAGAGAGAAGTCTCTCAGGAGACAAACGTCGTTTTGGCATTGCCTTGATATAGCGACAGCGTCTGAGCTTCTTGGTCGAGGTTGGTGCCCGATCAACTCCGAAAAGCCGATTGGGTGGTCCGTTCCGACACTGGCGAAGCTCACCGCCTGTCGTTGAATGGCCGGGTTGTATCCGCAGGGGATACCCAAGTCAACAATAAAGCGCGATGAAAGAAACGCTTCTCGCACTGCATCTTCTAGCATGTGGATGATGACAGAACATACGTGATTTCGACGCCCGACATGTCATCCACGACAGAATCTGCGACTCGGATTCGTTGCAGTTTGATGAAAGAGAATCGTCTTGGTTGCGAAGATTTTGCGTCTCCCTCGCCGGCCCGCATCGCCCGCGAACCGAATCCCGTCCCGAATCGGGACAACTCCGGAGAATCGCCGCGGCAGCAAATGTTACCTGGCCGCTTGTCATGGAGCGAAGCCGCCCTCGCCGGCCATGCGGACCTGTCAGGCCGAAGCCGGAAGGCGCGCAATGACCTTGATCTCGAAATCGAAGCCCGCCAACCAGTTGACCCCGACCGCAGTCCAGTTCGGGTAAGGCGCCTCGCCTATCACGGCCGTCCGAACGGCGTTGACCGCCGCGAATTGCGTGGCCGGGTCGGTGTGGAAGGTGGTCACGTCAACCACGTCATCGAACGTGCAGCCGGCAGCCTTCAGCACTGCGGCGAGGTTATCGAAGGCCAACTGCACCTGTTTCTCGAAAACCGGTTCCGGCGAGCCGTCTTCCCGGCTACCGACCTGGCCGGAGACGAACAAGAGGTCGCCCGAGCGAATTGCCGCGGAATAGCGGTTGATCTCATAGAGCGCCTGACGGCCGGCCGGAAAAATCGCGTCGCGTTTGGTCATGGTGTCAGTCCTGTTTAAAGATTATATACGCCCCGTATGTGAGCATACTCGAACATACGCTTCGTATGTCAATATGCATACGGTGCGTATGCTCCTTGCAAGGGATGGCGATGGTCGCGAGACGGCGGGCGGAAATGGTGGAGGAAACCCGGGCCAGGCTCATCCGCGCCGCCCGGACGGCTTTCGCCGCCAAAGGCTATGCGGCCGCGTCCATGGACGATCTGACCGCCGAGGCCGGCCTGACGCGCGGCGCGCTCTATCATAACTTCGGCGACAAGAAGGGTTTGCTGCAGGCCGTCATCGACCAGATCGACGCGGAGATGCTGGCGCGCATGCGCGCTGCCCATGGTCAGGCTGACACCGCATGGGACAGGTTTCTCAACGAAGGCGTGGCCTATATCGAAATGTCCCTCGAGCCGGAGATCCAGCGCATCATGCTGCTGGACGGCCCCGCCGTACTCGGCGATCCCTCGCAATGGCCAAACCAGACGGCTTGTCTGCGCACCACCACGCAGGCGATCCAGCGGCTGATCGACGACGGAACGGTCAAGCCTGTCGATGCCGAAGCGGCGGCGCGTCTGATCAACGGGGCAGCGCTGAACGCCGCACTCTGGATCGCTGCGGCTGACGACCCTCACGCGGTCCTTGAGAAAGCCGTCGAGGCCTTCCGACAACTTGCAGCGGGCTTGCTGCGAGCGGAGGCATAACCGCCTCGCGCATCTTCACAGGCGCTCACTCGTCGTCGTCATCCTCGTCATCATCATCGTCGCTGGCAGATGACCTGTGCCGCTGGTCGTCCCAGAGCTGGCGATAAGTGCCATTCAGCGCCAGCAGCTCCTTGTGCGAGCCGCGCTCAATCATCCTGCCGCCATTGATGACGATGATTTCGTCCATATCCACGACGGCCGCCAGCCGGTGGGTCGACGAAATCAAAGTGCGCCCCTTGGCGAGTTTGAACAGCGTCTTGTTGAGCGCTGCCTCGGTCGTCTGGTCGAGGGCGGATGTCGCCTCGTCCAGCAGGAGCACCGACGGATTGCGGACAATGGCCCGCGCGATCGCAAGACGCTGGCGCTGGCCGCCGGATAGCGTATCGCCGCGCTCGCCGACCTGAGTGTCATATTTGTCCGGCAGGCTCATGATGTAGCGATGAATCTCGGCCTTTCGCGCGGCTTGCTCAACTTCTTCGTCGGTGGCGCCTTCCTTGCCGAGCCGGATGTTCTCGCGGATCGACATGTTGAACAGCATGTT
>NZ_JBGMOE010000018.1:0-2551 GCF_041424195.1 Tardiphaga sp.
AACTGGCCCCTTTTTAAACCGGTGCCTGGCCCGTTTTTATCCCGGTGTTGACACAAATGCCTGGGCACAGCGGAACGGAGTGCAAACCATCCTCTTCATGCCCGATCGTCGCCACGGCAACCGTGCCCCGTTCTTGCGCAATGAGAACATTGTGAAGCTGAGGCCGGTCGAGGCGATTATCGGCGAAGGTTCCGGCATCCAGTCCAACTTGGCACAGCGCCTCCGCCAGGCGGGAGTGCCGCTCCACATCCGGCGCATCAGTGATCAGCGCAAGCCAGGCTCACGCAGCCTCGCATGAGCGCTTTATGGAAGGCTCCGGCTCTGACCGGGGCCTTCCATTCTTCTTTCGTGCGAGCACGGGCTCAGGGGGCATCGAACCCCCCTTGCCCGTCATGGAGGAAGCCCGCTGGTGCCAGATGCTAAGCGCCGCTTGGAACATGCAAAGGGCGGGCCGAGATCGGTGAGGATGGCCCCGCTCAGTATCCGGTCCTCACCCCTAAAAGAGGAGGGGGAAAGCAAGATGGCGAGCAGCAGCAGGAGGCAAAGATGCTCGTCACTTTCAGGGTCAAGGACAAGACAACTCGGCTCCATTCCGAACCGGCGGGAATCTCCGCGCTCGAGCTCGCAAGCTTGATGCGGCGGCTGCACGCTGGCCATGCCGTCGTCGAAACCGAGAGCCACGAATTCTCGGCTGCACCGCTCAACTTCGAAGTCAACGCGAACTCTCTTTCCCTCGCAAGCTTTGCCGCCTGCTTTGACTGGCGAGCCGAGGTAATTGCGATTGTCGAGGAGGCGCAGTTTCTTGGGCGAACGCTGCGTGTCCACTGCCCCGGCGGACCCTCCCCGATCACCATCATGGTCTCCGAGCATATCGCCCTTGCGCGCGACATCCTGCTGCCATCAGAACTTGCCGCCAAGGTCGTGCGGGCACTGGGGCAGGGCGATGGTTCAGAGGGGGAAATCCCGCTGGACGCGCTACGTGCCCTGCTTAGCGATCACCATACCGCTGAAGCCTTTCGCAGTGCCCAGATCGAGACCGTCTTCGAAAGCCTTTCGGTCCTTGCATACACCGATTGCGGCGAACAGTTTCCAACAATGGAATGGGCGTCCTGAGCGCGTTCTCAGGTGAAGCACTGCTCATCAGCTGAATGGCAATCTAGCTCCCGTTTCTGAATACACAGCGCTAACCAGTTTCAGGTCGATCGACGAACAGCCTCCCGTTCGTTCGGCAAGGGAAAAGGGTGCCCGGCTTCAAGCCGTGGTGCCCTTTTCGCATGCTATGGAACCAGCGCTCTGCGCGAGGGTGGCAACGCTCCCAAGGCGCGGTGTAAATCCGACTTCAGCCTCATGCCAATGGCCCGTCCACCACCATCGCCATGAGCACTCCGGACATGCCCGGGTCAACCACAAACAGGCCGACCGGGAAGTCCGCAAGCGGACTTCCGCACCACTCGACCAGTTTGCGGTCAAGCCTCCGCTTCGCTCCGGTGACCCGAGCACATCCGGAGCGCTGCTTCATGGCATGGCGGACGAGCCGCCAATGACAGGAGGCAACGATGTGCTACACCGCAGAAGCCTATGAAGCTGACACCGCCACGATCCGTCAGATCGATACCGACATCATCGCACTCGATGAGAAGATCATGCAGGCAGAACGGCGCTCCTATCACACCTTCTTCGATGTGCACGTGGTCCGGGTCGGAGACGGCTCATATCTGCTGATCGAGGAAGGGGACTATGGTGAGCTTCCGCTGCATCTGATCGACGACATCGTCTACACCGCAGCCGGGAAGATGGACGACGAATACTGAGCCTCACGGGGTGCGGCAATCCGCACCCAAACGCCCCTGTTCTTACGCCCGTCTCACGCCAGCTTTGCCAGAGCATCAACCGCCGCTTTGGGCTTCACTTTGACGGCGAGTTCGAGCAGCTGGATTGCCCGGTCTTGCCCAACCTTTCGCACAAGTCTGGCGAGCTGTTTCTCCGCCTCTTCCTGTTCGAGTTCCGCGAGCTTTTTCTTGCGCTCCGCCAACTCCTTTTCAGCGGCTTCCAAAGCAGCGCGCTCGCGTTCAACCTTTGACACCATAAGGCCCATTCCTCGCGTCTCGTTTGACTGGCAGATGATAGTCATCTGTGGAGTCAAATCGAGACGTTTTTTTGTCTGATGCTTCTGCGCCCTCGCGGACAATCGCGATGAGTCCCCGCAGCTGAGGCTTCGAGAAGGGCACTGCCGATCGTCGTCGATGCAGTGCAGTCTCCGCTATCGGGTGACGCCGGCCTTCGGCCTGGCTTCCTTCCGGAATGCCACCTCCGACATGCGACTCCCCCCAAACCTTTGATCTCAGCACATAGCCGCCAAGTCCCTCAGAAAGCACACCGAACACGGTTTGACCGTAAGGCGTTTCGGAAAGAATCTCGTGTAATTGCAGGAGTTTAGGCGGAAATTAGCGACCCTGGGGAGCGGTGAAACATGTTTCGGGCACCGACGGGCAACGTCTGAATGACTGACCGGCTGACGCCGGTAGGATCAAGCGGCGGGGCTGAAGCCATC
>NZ_JBGMOE010000019.1:0-20275 GCF_041424195.1 Tardiphaga sp.
CAACTGGCCCCATTTTAAACCGGTGCCTGGCCCGTTTTTATCCCGGTGTTGACAGGACAATCGTCGCAGCGCATAGCGGCGGAACGACCGTTTTTCTCGAGCCGGGGAATGAACCTCGCGGAGACGATGGATGATAAGGCGACTGATCCATCTCGTCGATGACGAGGCAGCGATCCGCCGATCGGCCGGGTTCATGCTCGAGATCGCGGGGTTCACGGTCAAATCCTACCCGTCGGGTATTGCGTTCCTGGAAACAATCTGCGCGACGCACATCCAAGCTGGATGCATCCTGCTCGATATCCGCATGCCGGACATGGACGGACTGGAAGTACAAGCGGTACTTGCCGAGCGCGGCATTACCTTGCCAATAATTGTCCTGACTGGACATGGCGACGTCTCGGTCGCAGCGAAAGCGATGCGGGCGGGAGCGGTGGATTTTCTCGAAAAACCTTTCAAGAAGACGGCGCTGTTGGCGGCTATCGGAGAGGGGTTTGCAAGAGCCGACAATATCCCTAGCCGCTCGGCTTGTTCGTTCGAACTGCAGGCAAGAATCGCTGCGTTGTCCGCGCGTGAACGCCATGTCCTGCTCAGTCTGACAGCAGGCCTGACCAACCAGGTCATCGCAGACAACCTCGGTATTTCCGCAGGAGGCGCAGAATTGCTCCGCGCCAATCTCATGACCAAACTCGAAGTCAGCAGCCTGTCCGATCTCCTAAGGATCGTCTTCACAAGCGGGCTTGGCGATTGCCTTCCTGAAGGCTGAAAGCAGCCCTGGCATGCTCAGCGTAGTCATCCCGTCGCGGACCGCTCCGGCCGCGACGACATCGACGCGGTCATCAGTCGAAGTGCAGTCAATGCCGCGAGATAGGCAATAGTCGATTCCGCGCCCTGATTGGCGTTGCGGCGATCAGGATGAAGACCGTCAAAGCAAGCTCCACGTTCAATGTCCACGACAGGGACGCCCAGATCGTTCTGGCCGGACGATCTCGGCAGTTCGATTGGAGAGCTAGTCTTCTATGCCGCGAGCGGCTGTGGGGGGCTGGCGGACCAGCGGAACTCCTCTCCGGAGGTCCACATCGCATGGAACACGACCGCGAGTTTCCGCGCAACAGCCACCCTACAGCCCGGACTTCAAGGCGTTCTCCCGGCTGAAGGCAATGCTGCGCAAAGCAGGCGAGCGCACCGTCAGCGGACTTTGGGGCCTGATCGGTAAACTCGTCGATATCTTCCAGCCCAACGAATGCGCCAATTACTTCAAATCGTGCGGGTATGAACCGGAATGAGTGGAAGCCGCTCTAAGGGCGAACGGATGCCGAACATCACGCGGCGAGCAGGGAACTGACGGCACGAAGCGGTCGCAGGGCATCCGGGTCGGGGCGATCACCCGGCTTGCAGAGGAGCCATATCGATCCGATACTTGTGTGTAGAAGGCGACACTCGGTTCGTTGCCGCTGCGCGCGTTGATGTCGCCGATCGCGGCGCCGCGCCCGCCTGCATCAAATTGTTGTCCGTCGCTCGACGAGATGGTGCCGTCTTCCTGAGCTTCGGCCTCATGGCGCTACTCTACCTCGTCACCGAAGAACTGCTGGTCGAAGCCCACGGGCGGCCGGACAGCCCGCTTATCAACGCCATGTTCTTCGTCGACTTCCTCGGCCTCCTGATCTTGGAGGAACTGATGCCATGACCACGGGCAGGACGCGCTCGCGTCGACCGCCGACTTGGTGGGAGGCGATGGTGCCCGCCGGCGTCTGGCTGCTTGCCACGCATTGGGCGCTGGTCGGCGTCACCTCAAGCTTTGTGCGCCAGACAACGATTTGGCGGACATAGTGAGAACGTAGGCGTCATGCGGCTGCGCGGAGATACTGGTAGAGGGTTTCGCGACTGATCCCCAAGTCGCGGGCGATGGTGGCCTTTTGCTCGCCGGCGACGACGCGGCGATGCAGCTCAGCGACCATTTCATCGGAGAGGGAGCGTTTCCGCCCACGGTAGGCGCCGCGTTGCTTGGCGACGGCAATGCCTTCGCGTTGCCGTTCCCGGATCAGGGCGCGCTCGAATTCCGCGAATGCACCCATGACCGAGAGCATCAGATTGGCCATTGGGGAATCCTCACCCGAGAAGGTCAGGCTTTCCTTCACGAACTCGATCCGGATGCCCCTTTTGGTGAGGGACTGAACCAGCTTGCGCAAGTCGTCGAGATTGCGCGCCAGTCGATCCATGCTGTGGACCACTACGGTGTCGCCCTCGCGGGCGAAGGTGAGCATGGCGTCGAGCTGGGGCCGGTTGACGTCCTTGCCCGATGCCTTGTCGGTGAAAATCCGGTCGAGCGACTGCCCTTCCAACTGGCGATCGACATTCTGATCGAATGTGCTCACCCGCACGTAACCGATCCTTTGGCCTTTCATCACCACCCCCCCTTTTTTTGCGATTTTGTCAGGTTGAAATCTATGACACGGCGCGACATACGTCAACAAACTCGTAACAGAACCCTATCCTGACAGAACTTGGCAGGCTACCCTGACGTCCGGTTAGGCTATACTCCAGATTGACGCTACCTTGCCGTCCTCGACTCGATGGAGGCAGGATGGCGCGGCGGCGATTATTGACCGGGGAAGAACGGCGGCGTTTGTTCGATGCGCCCCATGATGAAACCGCGATCGTCGGCCACTACACCCTTGCCTCTGAGGATCTCGACCTGATCGGCCGCCGCTATCGGCCCGCCAACCGTCTCGGCCTGGCCACACAGATCGCCTTGATGCGGCATCCCGGCTTCGGCTTGCAGCCCGACATTGGCGTGTCCGATGCGATCCTTCATTACCTCGCCGCTCAGATTGTCGTCGATGCGGATGTTTTCGCCGACTATGGTCAGCGCGCCCAGACGCGCAACGATCATGCTGACATTGCGGCACGCCATCTGGGGCTGCGTGCCTTCCGGCGAGGCGATATACCGCTCGCACTCGATCTCGCCGCGAAAGCTGCCGAGCGGACCGATCGGGGCGAACCCATTGTCCGCGCGTTGATGGATGGATTGAAGCAGGAACGCTTCATTCTGCCTTCGGCCGACACGCTCGAACGTGCGGGGCTCGCCGGCAGGGCACGCGCGCGCAAAGCCGCGGCGGCGATTATCGTCGAAAGCCTGGGCCATGCCGAACTGACACGGATCGACGATCTGATCAACAACAACAATGACTTCGGCATGACGCCGCTGGCCTGGCTGCGCAATTTCGAGGAAGCGCCGACAACGGCGAACATCAACGGTCTGCTGGAACGGCTGCGCTATGTGCGCGGGATCGGCATTGACCCGGCGATCGGCACCAGAATCCCTGATTTTCGGTTCGCCCAATTCATGCGCGAAGGGCGCGCAGCGCCGGCGTTTCTGCTCTCCGACTATAGCCTCAACAGGCGCCGCGCGACGCTGGTCGCAGCGGTCATCGACCTCGATGCCAAGCTCGCCGACAACGCGATCCAGATGTTCGACCGGCTTGTCGGGAGCCTGTTCACGCGCGCGCGGCGCGGTCGTGAACGGCGCTATCAGGACAGCATCCGCTCGGTTGGCGAACTCATGCGAATGTTCGGCGCGACGATCGCCGCGCTGGGAGAAGCGGTCGAACATGGTGGCGATCCGCTGGAACTGATCGACGAAGCGGTAGGCTGGCACAGACTGGTCGCGGCCAAGACGCAGGTCGATGCGCTGGCCGATCTGGCGGGGGAAGATGCCCTTGTCGCGGCGACGGGACGCTATGCGACGTTGCGGCGGTTCAGCCCCGCTTTCCTCGACGCATTCACGTTCAAGGCATCGGGAAGTGGATCGCAACTGGTCAAGGCCATCGACATCATCCGCGATTCCAATGCGCGCAAGTCACGCAACCTGCCCGAGGGCGTTCCCCTGCCATTCGCCAACCGGCAGTGGAAGCGCCTCATCACCGAGGGCGGCCAGGTCGATCGCCGGCGTTACGAGACGGCCATCATGGCCACGCTGCGCGATCGGTTGCGCGCCGGTGACATATGGGTCGAAGGAACCCGCAATTATCGCCGCTTCGATACCTATCTGCTGAGCCGGCGGGAGGCTGGGAAGGTGGCCGACACCCTCCCATTCCAGACCAATGCGGCCGCCTACCTGGAGGAGCGGGCCAGGACGCTGGACTGGCGGCTGCGCCGTTTCGCCAAGCAGCTCAAGGCAAACAGGCTCACGGGCGTGTCGCTCGAACGCGACCGGCTCAAGTTGCAACCTATGCCGGCGATCACGCCACCCGAGGCGGAAGCTCTCGACCGCAGGCTCGACACCTTGCTTCCGCGCGTGCGGATCACCGAACTGCTGGTCGAGGTGGCCGAGCCCACCGGATTCCTGAGTGCGTTCCGTGATCTTCGTTCCGGCAAGGAGCATGAGAACCCGCATGCGATCCTTGCCGCCATTCTGGCCGATGGATCGAATCTGGGCCTGGAACGGATGGCCAATGCCAGTGACGTGGTGAGCTACGCTCAGCTTGCCTGGACGCACAACTGGTATCTGTCGCCCGAAAACTATCAAGCCGCGTTGGGCATGATCGTTGCCGCGCACCATGATCTGCCGTTCACGCGCCATTGGGGCGCCGGCAACAGCTCATCCTCTGATGGGCAGTTCTTCCGTTCAGGTCGCAGCCGATCGGCGGCAGCCGACATCAATCCAAAATATGGCGGCGAGCCAGGCCTGAAGATCTACTCCCACCTGTCCGATCATTTTGCCTCGTTCGGATCGCGGATCATGTCGGCCACCGCCGGCGAGGCCCCCTACGTGCTGGATGGCCTGATGCTCGGCGCCGGCGCGCTACCGCTGCATGAGCATTACACTGATACCGGCGGCGCGACGGACCATGTCTTTGCCCTTTGCCATCTTCTCGGCTTCCGGTTCGTGCCCCGTCTGCGCGACATCGCCGACCGGAAACTCGGCTCGATCGCCGCGCCCTCGACCTACAAGGGCATCGAAGGCCTCATGGGACGCACGATCAAGACCGCCGCGATCGAAGCCGATTGGGACGATATCGTCAGGATCGTCGCCTCCATCAAGGAGGGAGCCGTCGCGCCCTCCGCAATCCTGCGCAAGCTCGCCGCCTACAAGCGTCAGAACAGACTGGATTTTGCGCTGGCCGAACTCGGCCGCATCGAACGCACGCTGTTCACGCTCGACTGGCTCGAGCAGCCCGACCTGCGTCGGGCCTGCCAAGCCGGTCTCAACAAGGGCGAAGCCCGTCATACCCTCGCCGCCGCGATCTACACCAACCGGCAGGGGCGGTTCACCGACCGCTCGATTGAGAATCAGGAATATCGGGCATCGGGCCTGAACCTGATGATCGCAGCGATATCCTATTGGAACACGCTCTATATGGACAGGGCCGCCCAGCACATCAGAGCATCCGGTGGCACCTTCGACGATGCGCTCCTCGCCCACCTTTCCCCCATGGGCTGGGCGCATATCAGCTTGACGGGTGACTATCTCTGGCAGCGGGCAAACCGGCTCTCCCCCGGCGAGTTCCGCACACTCAACGATCCCATGGCCCGCCTCAAGCTCGTAGCATAGCCGGTGTTCTCATTATGTCCGCCAAATCGTTGTCTGGCGCACAAACCTTGAGGTGATGCCGGTCGGCGCGCGAACCTTACTGTGGCCTGGGCTTTGTTGGCGCTGGGCCCTGCAGCAGTTCGTCCCAATGGGCCGCGGCATGCCCGATGGCGACTGGATCGCCGGTCACGCCGGCCAGCAACGGCCCGGCTTCCTGGCCTGGCAGCAGATGTAGGCGCCGGTCTTTCAGATCGCGACGAGGTGGAGCGCGTGCTGATCTAGCCGGCTACTGACAGCCGGCTTCCTTTTGGTGGCGAACGGCCAGCAATGCGACCGTGTCGCCGTCGAGACGATACAGGACGACATAGCCGCTGTTTCCGAAGTCGATGAGCTTCTCCCGATATTCGGGGTCCATATCTTCCGCTGGACGACCGATATGCGGGGTTGCCGCCAGAATCCTGACCCCGGCCCGGATCGCCGCGACCGCGCGCTTCGCTGCGTCGGCGTCCTTGGGCAATAGCCAGCGATGGAGCCGGTCAACATTGTCCAGCGCGTTCGGCGTCCAGATCAGACGTGGCACTTAGGCGGCTCCGCATCCTCGCCCGCTTCGAGCTTCGCCAACCAAGTGTCGGCTTCCTCGAGCGTCGCATGCAAGCCGGTCTGCTGATATTCTTCCCATGCCCGTATGGCGTCCTGCTTGAACGCCTCACGCTTCTCCTCGCGCTCGACATACTGCGCAATGGCTTCGCGCATGATCCAATGTGAGCTGCGCCGGCGCGCGTCGGCCAAGTGCTGCACACGCCCTTTCAGGGTGTCGTCCAGCTTGATAGATGTTGCCGCCGCCATTGTGCGACCTCCATAGCAAAAGGTATTACCTTGCGCTACCATAGCCTTTCCTAGCTTGGCCGTCCATCCCTTCGGTATCGTGGCTCGAAAAGCCGATCGAAACGAAAAGCGACCCTGTGAAGAAGAAAGACGCTGATACCGTCCGCTTTCAGCTCGTCCCGGCGGACCTGCCGCCGCTGACCGAGACCCAGAGAGTCGAACTGGACGCCCTGCAGGCGATGCCGGATAGCGACATCAACTATAGCTACGCCCCGGCTCTGTCGGACGTTTTCTGGCAAAGCGCGCAGCGCGGCCGCTTCTGCAAGCCGATCAAGCAATAGATGACTGCACGGTTGGACACCGCGTAATTGATTAAGCCACCCCCCTCGATGGTACGAAGTCGCCTTGGCGCTTCAATGCAGGAGGGTGACCGATGACGATCGGCTCGGATTCTGAAGCGATGAACGGCCATCCCATTCCGCGACGACTGCAACTGCTGGGTGGCACGGCGTGCGTGATCATAGTCGCGGTCGACATCATGACCACCGTATCGTGGGTCGCGCCAATGATGCTGTAACGGATGAGCGCAGCACGAAATTGAACTTTGGCGCCCGCGGATCAATTTAGGCTCGGGAGCGGCATTTTTCTCGTGCGGGTGAAAGGCGTATCGCTGTCGGCCCAAATGAAGCGCGGCGGGCTTCGATGCGACATCCGAAGGCATCTTTCGCAGAACAGCGGAACATTACGTAAGGCCACGCACGCAGCCTAGCCATAAATTGGAAGAATGCAGGTTCATCGCCCAAATTACCGCACAACCGCTACCGCCGAAGGCCAGCTTGAATGCGCCCGGCATTCAAGCTGTTTAGGCCGTGCGGGCAATTTAAAGGGCCTTGACTCTGGACCGTGGTCCAAACCCGACAATGTGGTCGGATGCACGAAACGCGCTCCTCCAACACCGCCTTGCGGCCTTGGCGCGATCGAGAGGGGAGCAGCGGGCGGGCCTCAGGTCGGCGCAAGCCCATCCCAGACACACTTTCCTATTCGAGGTTGCCCATGAACCACTCTGTGACCATACCCCCGCTCAAGCGTATCGCCATGGTGGGAACGTGCGTTCCAAGGCAGTGTGGAATAGCCACCTTCACCGACGATCTGCAGCGGGCGTTGACGAACTACAATCCCGGCCTTTCTTCCATCACGATCGCGCTGACGGATAACGTCAGCAGCTACGCCTATCCGCCTTGCGTTGCCCTCGAGATCCAGCAGGACTCGCCTGCGTCCTATGCGGTTGCAGCCGATTTCCTGAACGTGACAGATGTCGACATCGTCGTCCTTCAGCATGAATTCGGCATCTTTGGAGGCGAGGCTGGTGAACATGTCCTTGGCCTCCTCCGCGACCTCAACGCTCCGGTCATCTCGACGCTACATACCGTACTGGCAAACCCCGACGCCGCGCAGCGGCGCGTCATGGACGGGATCATCCGGCATTCAGCCCGCCTCGTGGTAATGGCGGAGAAAGGACGGCGCATTCTGCAAGACGTCTATGGGGTGTCGGCCGAGCACATCGCCGTGATCCCCCATGGCGTTCCGGACCGGGCCTTTATCGATCCGGCAATGGCAAAGCACAATCTGGGTCTTGCAGACCGGGTTTTACTGATGACCTTTGGTCTGCTCGGGCCGGGTAAAGGTATCGAGACGGCAATCCGTGCCGTGCCAGCCCTCGTTGGCGAGCATCCCAATCTGCTCTATATGATCGTCGGCGCAACGCACCCCAACCTTGTTCAAAATGAGGGCGAACGCTATCGCGATAGCCTCGTCGCACTCGCAGCCGAACTCGGCGTGAGCGAGAATATTTGCTTTGTCGACCGATATCTCTCGCTGGATGAACTGCTCGACCATTTGGCGGCATGCGATATCTACCTATCGCCGTACCCGAACGAAGCGCAGATCGTTTCAGGCACGTTGGCGTACGCCGTTGCACTGGGCAAAGCGGTCGTCTCGACGCCCTTTTGGTATGCGCAGGAATTGCTTGCCGATAATTGCGGTGTGCTCATACCGTTCGCAGATCCCGCCGCGCTGGGAATGGCCGTTGCGCGATTGATCGAAGACGACACGTCGCGCAGCGAAATCCGCACCCGCGCCTACGAGCGCGGTCGAGCGATGATCTGGTCAAGCGTGGCGAAGCAATATCTGGACGTCTTCTCAGACGTTCGATTCGAAAGACGCTCCAGCGAACAGCGGGACACGCATCTTATCAGCGGCGAGCCTTGGAACAGCGCTCTTCCGCCGATCGCGACGGGCCATCTCGCCGCTCTTACCGACATGGTCGGTATCACCCAACATACCAAATTCGCGGTTCCAGATCGCAGGCACGGATACTGTCTGGATGACAACGCGCGCGCGCTGCTGCTGCTCTCTGAGCTCTCGACGCTCCGTACTCTCACTCCACAGGAAGAGGCACTTGCGTTGACCTATGCCGCATTCGTTGAGCATGCATGGTCGGCGAGCGATAATCGAGTGCACAATTTCATGGGTTTCGACCGCACCTGGCTCGACGACGCGAGAGCCGACGACGCACATGGTCGCACGGTCTGGGCGCTGGGCGCAGTCGCACGGCAAAAGGACGACCGCTCCCTGGACGGCTGGGCCGCCGCGCGATTGCTGGAGATGGCGCCCCCGCTTATAACGCTGACATCGCCGCGTGCCTGGGCTTACGGGCTGCTTGGTATTTCAAAACTTCTCAAGCGTTTCCCAGGCCATCGCAACCTTGAGCAGCTAAGGGGTGAACTGTCGGATCGTTTGTTCCAGCGTTTTTCTGACGCAGCTGAGCCCGACTGGGTCTGGTTTGAAGACAGACTCGGCTACGACAATGCCAGATTGTGCGAGGCTCTCATCGAAAGCGGCCATGACACCGGCAAGCGGTCTCACCTTGATGCAGGGCTCGATACGCTACGGTGGCTGATGAAGCTGCAGACGGCCGAAGCGGGACATTTTCGGCCGATCGGAACCGAAACTTTTGGGGCCGATCGACGTCAACCGCAACCATTCGACCAACAGCCCCTGGAAGCTTGCGCAGCTGTCAGTGCATGCCTTGCCGCGGCGCACGCGACGGGCGACACTTGGTGGCGGCGCGAAGCGCGCCGGGCCTTCACCTGGTTTCTCGGGGAGAACGACCTTGGCATCCCCGTTGTAGACGTCAAAAGAGGCGCCTGCTTCGATGGTCTTCATCCAGATCGGCGCAATGCCAACCAGGGCGCGGAATCGACACTAGCCTATCTTTCTGCGCTGACCGCGATCTCCGGCGCAGCCGAGCAGTATCCCTCGCTGCGCCTCGCAGAGCGCTCGAGCGATGTCGTCAAGGTCGGTTGCCTACTTGACGAACGCCCTAACGGTTCGCCCGCGTGTTGCACGAGTTCCTGCCGTCGGGGACCGCAGGGGGGCTGCGACGCGCACCAACCGCCGCTTCTAGCCGTTCGCCCATGACCTCCTTGTTCCGAACGGCGATGGCGACAAAATGAAAGGCCTCCGATGATGTTTGCTAAACTTCTGCAACTCGCTGCCGACAAAAAGCAGATTGTCGGTATGTGCGTCCATCCTCCGGGACCTTCCGGCTATTGTGTGGAAATATGGACCGGTCCCAGCATGGGTGAGCGTTCAGAATGGTACGAACGATTCCCGTGCAGCGTGCCGCAGATGGAAGCGCTTGATCGCGTCGCCGAAATCGCCGAGCATAATTTGGCGCTGTTATGGCACCGGAGGGCAAATTCGAGAGCAATTTGCCAGACGACACCACTCCGTGACCGGATTGAGCCCGAAATGCGCCACACCGCTACCGGGCCGGACGGGCAACGCGCGGATTCGCTCGTCCTCCAAAGGGAGACTGTCCGGAACCCTGCGACTGCTCAATGATGCGCGAAGTACATCGCACTGCCTGACGGTTGCCACCACAGGTCGAAGGAACCCGCCCATGCCCGCCATCCGCCTCACCAGCAAGCGAGTCGAGAAACCCTGGGGGCGGACCAACTTGTGGCCGGGCTTCGGCAGCGTGGCGCCAGGCGGTGACCCCGTCGGCGAGATCTGGTTCGAAGCACCCGGCGATCCCGAGCTTCTTATAAAATACCTTTTTACTAGCGAGAGGTTGTCGATCCAGGTTCACCCTGACGATGCGGCGGCGCAGGCGCAAGGCTTTCGGCGCGGCAAGGACGAGGCGTGGGTGATACTCGCCGCAGAGCCGCGCGCGACCATCGCGATTGGGACGGTCATTCCAATGACCCAGGACGAACTCCGCCGTGCCGCGCTTGACGGCACGATCGAGGATCTCGTTGACTGGAAGGCGGTCAAGGCGGGAGATGTCTACTATTCGCCCGCGCGGACTGTCCATGCAATCGGACCGGGACTGACGCTGGTCGAGGTGCAGCAAAATGTCGACCTGACATATCGCCTCTACGACTATGGACGCGCGCGAGAGCTGCATCTCGACGACGGCATCGCGGTGAGCAATCCCGTGCCGTATATCCCACCGTATCTGGCCAAGGAGGTCGCGCCAGGTCGCACCATCCTGGCCGACAGCGCCGCCTTCGTGCTTGAGCGTTGGAAGCGCTCGGGCGAGGCGATGCTCATCAGCGACGGCAGGCCGATCTGGCTAGTGCCCCTTGAAGGCGGCGGTGCGATCGACGGCGGCAGCTTTGAGGCAGGCGGAGTATGGCTCGCGCAGGGCGAGACCGTGCTCCGCCTGGATCCGGACACCGAGCTGATCGTCGCCTATCCCGGAATGGGCGTGCTAAACCGACTTTGGGACCCAGTCGTTTGATGGCCGCCCTTGGCACGAAAATGCCGCTGGGAGTGCGGGCTCAAACGATGGCCGCTGTCCCGCGGCAGTTCTTCGCAATGAAATTCCGGCACCAAACTTCTCGGCCTCCCCCAGATGCCACCCGCTATGGGACCAATACGTAAGGACGTCTGTCCTCAGTTGCGTCATTCCTCGTCCAAGCAATCTAAGATTCAACGAGGCTTCTGGCGGCATGCGCCCAATTAAGGACCCTGAGGATGCCTATAATCACCAAAACGGGCTCGACTCAGCCGGCACAACAGGACGAAGCACTCGAAAAGCTCGCGATAGACACCATCCGCACACTGGCGATGGATGCAGTGCAGAAGGCCAATTCGGGCCATCCGGGCACTCCGATGGCGATGGCGCCGGTGGCCTACACGCTGTGGCGGGACTTTATCCGCACCGATCCGGACACGCCTGACTGGCCGAACCGCGATCGCTTCGTTCTTTCGGCCGGCCATGCCTCGATGCTGCTCTATGCGGTGCTGCACCTGGCCGGAGTCAAGGAGATCGACCCTGACGGCAAGCCGACGGGCAAGCCCGCGGTCAGTCTCGACGACATCAAGCAGTTCCGCCAACTCGGCTCGAAGACCCCGGGTCACCCCGAGTATCGTATGACCACCGGCGTCGAGACGACTACCGGCCCGCTCGGTCAGGGGTGCGGCAATTCGGTTGGCATGGCGATTGCCGAGCGTGCGCTGGCCTCCCGCTTCAACCGCGACGGCTTCGAGCTGTTCGATCACGACATTTATGTGCTGTGCGGCGACGGTGACATGATGGAGGGTGTGTCGGGCGAGGCTGCGTCGGTCGCGGGACATCTCGCCCTGTCGAACCTCTGCTGGATCTACGACAGCAATCATATCTCGATCGAAGGCTCGACCGAGCTGACCTTCACCGAAGATGTCGGCGCGCGGTTCGAGGGCTATGGCTGGAATGTCATCCAGGTCGACGACGCCAACGATACCAAAGCCTTCGCCCGCTCGATCGAAGCCTTTCGCGCCACCGATGACCGGCCGACCTTCATCGTCGTCCATTCGGTGATCGGCTGGGGTAGCCCCAAAGCGGGCAGCGAGAAGGCGCACGGCGAGCCACTGGGCGAGGACAATGTTCGCGTCACTAAGAAGTCCTATGGCTGGCCTGAGGGCGCCAAGTTCCTCGTCCCAGACGGTGTGGCGGAAATGTTCAACGCCGCAGTCGCGGGACGCGGCGGGCCGGCGCGCGCAGCTTGGGAGGAAACCTTCGCCCGCTACCGCGAGACCTTTCCCTCTGAAGCCGCGGAGATGGACCTGCTGCGCCAGGGCAAGGTGCCGAGTGGCTGGCAGGTGGAAATCCCCACATTTCCTCCCGATGCCAATGGCCTCGCCTCGCGCGACAGTGGCGCCAAGGTGCTGAACGCAATCGCGCCGCACGTGCCGCTACTGATCGGCGGCGCGGCGGATCTCTCGCCCTCGACCAAGACGAACCTGACCTTTGAGGGCGCGGGTTCGTTTGGGCAGAACAACTATTCCGGTCGCAACATGCACTTCGGCGTGCGCGAGCACGCAATGGGATCGATCGCCAACGGCATGGCGCTATCCTACCTGCGCTCCTACACCGGCACCTTTCTGGTCTTCGCGGATTACATGCGCGCGCCGATCCGGCTGGCGGCGATCATGGAACTGCCGGTCGTGTTCGTGTTCACACATGACTCGATCGGCGTCGGCGAGGACGGGCCGACCCACCAGCCGATCGAGCATCTGGCCACGCTTCGCGCCATCCCCGCGCTTGACACGATCCGCCCGGGGGACGCCAACGAAGTGGCGGCGGCGTGGAAGGTGGCGCTCAGCCATACCCGCGAGCCGACCGCGCTGATCCTCTCGCGCCAGGCGATCGCGACGCTCGATCGAAGTAAATACGCATCCGCCGATGGGCTGGAGAAAGGCGGCTACATCCTTGGCGACCCAGAGCGCGGCGATCCCGAGATCATCCTGATCGGCACGGGCAGCGAGCTGCCGATGGTGGTGGCCGCGCACGAGAAGCTGGCTGCCGAAGGCGTCCGATCGCGCGTGGTCTCACTGCCGAGCTGGTACTTGTTTGAAAAGCAGGACGACGCCTATCGCGAGAGCGTGTTTCCCGATGCGGTGCGCGCGAGGATCGCCGTCGAGCAGGGCGGATCGATGGGCTGGGACCGCTATGTCGGGCCCGACGGCAGGACGATCACGATGAAGACCTTCGGAGCCTCGGCGCCGCTCGCAAAGCTCCAGGAGAAATTCGGGTTCACCATCGACAACATCTGCGCTGTTGCGCGCGACCTGATCGAGAAGAACAAATGACCAGCCGTCTCAAAGACCTTGGCGCTGCCGGACAGGCCGTGTGGCTAGACTTCGTCGACCGCAAACTGCTGAACGGCGGCGGGCTGCGCAGGCTGGTTGAGGAAGACGGTCTGACCGGCGTCACTTCTAACCCTTCAATCTTCGAGAAGGCGATGGGCCATGGCGACGCCTATGACGAAGGTTTCTACAACTTCCTCGGCAAGGCCGACGCGAGCATCACCGATACTTACGAGAGCCAGGCGATCGCCGACATCAAGGCCGCAGCAGCCGATCTGCGACCAGTGTATGACCGGCTCGGCGGCGCGGACGGGTATGTCAGCCTCGAAGTTTCGCCTTATCTTGCCAACGGGACCGAGGAGACGGTCGAGGAGGCGCGGCGGCTGTGGCAGGCGATGGCCGAGCCGAATCTGATGGTGAAGGTGCCCGGCACACGGGCCGGCACTCCTGCGATCCGCCGGCTGATCGAAGATGGGCTCAACATCAATGTGACATTGCTATTCTCGCTCGCCGCTTATCAGGCGGTGGCGGAAGCCTATATGGCCGGGCTCGAGGCGCGGGTGAGGAAGGGCGAAGCGATCGACCGGATCGCCAGCGTCGCCAGCTTCTTCGTCAGCCGCATCGATGCGCAGATCGACAAGACGATTGACGCACGCGTCAAGGAAGGCGACGCCGAGAGCGAGGCGCTGGCGGCGCTGCGCGGCAAGGTCGCGATCGCCAACGCCAAGCTCGCTTATGTCTGGTACCAGGATATGATTGCGAGCGACCGCTGGCAAGCGCTTGCCGCAATGGGCGCGATGCCGCAGCGGCTGCTGTGGGCTTCGACCGGGGTCAAGGACGCGGCCTATCCCGACACGCTCTACATCGATTCGCTGATCGGCCCCGACACCGTCAACACGATGCCGCCCAAGACGATGGATGCGTTCCGTGACCATGGCACACTACGCGAGACGCTGATCGAAAATGTGAATGAAGCGCGCCATGTGCTGGCTGAAACCGAGCGCCTCGGTCTTAAATTGGGCGACGTCACCACCGGGTTGGTCGAGGCGGGCGTGACGCTGTTCGCCGATGCGGCCGATGCACTGCTGGGCGCGGCTGCGGGCAAGCGCGCTGCGTTCCTTGGCCGCCGCCAGAATGGCATGGAAGTCGACCTCCCGGCGGCGCTGCAAGAGGCGGTCGACAAGCGCCTCGAAACCGCTCGCGCCGAGGCGTGGTCGCGTCGGCTGTGGAAGGGCGATGCCTCGCTCTGGACCGGCACGGACGAGGGCAAATGGCTCGGCTGGCTCGCCGCCGCCCGCGGTGAGCAGGTTGACGCGGACTCGCTCAAGATGCTCGGTGAAGAAGCCAAGCGCTTCAAGGACGTGGTCCTGCTCGGCATGGGAGGATCGAGCCTCGGCCCCGAGGTGATCGCGCGCATCCTGGGCAGCGCCGTAGGCAGCCCGACGCTCCACGTGCTCGACACCACCGATCCCGGCCAGATCGCGACGGTCGCGGCGGCGATCGATTCGGCGAACACGCTGTTCATAGTGTCCTCCAAATCGGGATCGACGATGGAGCCGGAGCTATTGCGCGCCTATTTCTATGAAGCGGCCGGCAAGGACGGCAGCCACTTCGTTGCGGTCACCGATCCTGGATCGAAACTGGAGCGGACCGCCAAAGCGGACGGCTTCGCGCGTGTCTTCGCAGGCGATCCCGCGATCGGCGGGCGCTATTCGGTGCTGTCGGCATTCGGCATGGTCCCCGCCGCCGCGATGGGCATCGACGTCCACGATTTCTATGAGAAGACCGCGCCGATGGTCTTCGCCTGCGGTGCGGATGCGCCGCCGGCGGCCAACCCGGGCGTGCGGCTCGGCGTGATCCTGGGCGAAGCAGCGCTCAGCGGGCGCGACAAGCTGACCATCTGTCTGTCCAAAGGACTCGAGCCGTTCGGTGCCTGGCTTGAGCAGTTGCTCGCTGAATCGACGGGCAAGAAAGGCAAGGGGATCATTCCGGTCGACCTCGAGCCGGCGGGACCGCCGGAGGTCTATGGGAGTGACCGCCTCTTCGTGCATCTCCACCTCGAAGGAGACGCGGATGACGCGCTGAACAGCAAGCTCGAGACGCTGACGCAGGCGGGCCATCCGCTCGTCCGGATCACCATTGGCTCTCGCGACCTGATCGGCCAGGAGTTCTTCCGCTGGGAAATCGCAACCGCCATCGCGGGTGCCGTGATTGGGGTAGATCCGTTCGACCAGCCGGACGTCGAGGATGCCAAGATCGCCACGCGCAAGCTCGTCGATGCTTATGAAGCCTCCACTGCACTGGAGCCCGAGATGCCGATCGCCGAGGATGCAGACTTGGCGATCTACACTGCCGGCGACAACGAATTTGGCTCGGCCGAACCGGCGGAACTGCTGCGGATGCACTTCGCCAGGCTGGTGCCCGGCCACTACGCCGGTTTCCTCGGATATATCGAGCGCGACGAGGCGAACGCAGCGGCAATCGCGGCGATGCGGGTGGCGGTACGTGATGCCAAGGCGGTGGCGACGGTCGCGGGTTTTGGGCCGCGTTTCCTTCACTCGACGGGCCAGGCCTATAAAGGTGGCCCGGCAAGCGGCGTATTCCTGACGATCACGCGCGATCCGGAACCCGATCTGGCGATCCCCGGCAGGAAGGCGAGCTTCAGCACCGTTCAGATCGCGCAGGCGCGCGGCGACATGGACGTGCTGGCCGCGCGCGGCCAACGCGTTCTGCGCGTCCACCTGAAGAAGGCCGGCGGCGGCATCGAAGCCTTGCGCGCGGCGGTCGTCACTGCAACCCAGAACTAAGGAACCAGCACATGCGTCTCGCGATGATCGGCCTCGGCAGGATGGGGGCCAATATTGCGCGCCGGTTGATGCGCGGCGGTCACGAGATCGTCGCCTTCGATCGGAACCCACCAGTGGTGGAAAGGCTGGTCGGCGAAGGCGCGACCGCCGCCACATCGCTTGAGGAGGTCGCCGACAAGCTGGAGAGCCCGCGAATTTTCTGGGTGATGCTACCGGCGGGGCCGCCGACGGAGGCCACGATCGAAACGCTGATGGGCTTGGCCGCCCCTGGTGACATCATCATCGACGGCGGCAACAGCTTCTACAAGGACGACATCCGCCGGGCGAAGCTGTGCGCGCAGAAGGGGCTCCACTATGTCGATGTGGGCACCTCTGGCGGCGTGTGGGGCCTCGAGCGCGGCTATTGCATGATGATCGGCGGCGATGCCTCGACTCTCGACAGCCTCGACCCCCTCTTTGAGGTGCTGGCGCCCGGCTATGGCACGATCCCGCGCACGCCGGACCGCGGCGACCCCAACGAGGACACCCGCGCAGAGAAGGGTTATATCCACACCGGTCCCGCAGGTTCGGGCCACTTCGTCAAAATGGTTCACAACGGCATCGAATATGGCCTGATGCAGGCCTATGCTGAGGGGTTCGACATCCTGAAGGGCAAGTCTTCCGACAAGCTGCCGGAAGACGAGCGCTTCGACCTAAACCTCACCGACATCGCCGAAGTCTGGCGGCGTGGTAGCGTCATTTCTTCCTGGCTGCTCGACCTGTCGGCGGCGGCACTCGCCAAGGACCAGATGCTGGAGCAATTCTCCGGCCAGGTCGCGGACTCCGGCGAAGGTCACTGGACGGTCGAGGCGGCAATGGAGGAGGCGGTCCCCGCCTATGTCCTCTCAGCAGCATTGTTCGCGCGCTACCGCAGCCGGGTCGACACGACCTTCGGCGACAAGCTGCTCTCGGCGATGCGGTTCGGCTTTGGCGGCCATGTCGAGATGCCCCAATGAGCGATGCTCCGGTGGCCCCCCCTGCTACCTTCGTTATCTTCGGCGCATTGGGGGACCTCACCCGCCGGTTGCTGGCGCCGGCGCTCGTCAACCTCGCCCAGGCCGGCTTGCTGGTTGATGACATGACGCTGCTCGGCGTCAGCCATCATGACAGCGACGACGAGCATCTTCGTGCGGCGCTTGACGAATTCGTGAAGGATGATGCCGACTGGCAGCGGCTTCGCAGCAATATCCGCTATTTGAAGGGCGATTTTGCCGATTCGGCCATGTTCCAGAGGCTCAGCAGCCAACTCACCGGCAACGCGGTCTTCTACCTCGCCACCGCGCCGGGCTTCTTCGGGAGTATCGTCGATCAACTCGGCGAAGGAGGGCTGCTCAACGAGACGGATGGCTTCCGCCGCGTCGTGATCGAAAAACCGTTCGGCACTGATCTCGCCTCCGCTCAAGCGCTTAACCATCGGATTCTCGCCCGCGCAGCGGAGCGGCAGATTTACCGGATCGATCATTTCCTCGGAAAGGAAACAGTCCAAAACATCATGATCACCCGGTTCGGGAACGCGCTACTCGAAGCCGTGTGGAACAGCCATTATATCGATCATGTCCAGATCACTGCCGCGGAGACGGTGACGGTGGGCAGTCGCGGCAAATTCTATGATGCGACCGGGGCGCTGCGCGACATGGTACCCAACCATCTGTTCCAACTGCTGGCGTTGATCGGTATGGAGCCGCCCAACAGCTTCGAGGCCGAGGCGATCCGGACCGAGAAGGCGAAGATCATCGCCGCCATCCGACCCCCGAAACCCGAGCATGCTGTGCGAGGTCGATACGAAGCGGGGACGATCGATGGCAAGCTAGTGGGGGCATATAGCCAGACACCTCAGGTTGATCCGGCTAGCAAGACAGAAACCTACGTCGCGCTCAAGCTGGCGATCGAGACGTGGCGGTGGTCGGGCGTGCCGTTCTATCTGCGCACCGGAAAGGCGCTCACCGCGCGCAACACCGAGATCGTCGTCCAGTTCCGCGACGTACCGTTGACGCTGTTCCGGGATTGCGAGGTCGAATGCGTGCCGCCGAACCGGCTCGTCTTACAGATCCAACCAGATGAGGGGATCAGCCTCGGGTTGGTGGCCAAAAAGCCTGGTCCGGTGGTCGAAACCGTGCCGATCAGCATAGACTTTCGTTATTCTGATCGCTTCGAAATCGGCCATCAGACCGGCTACGAGACCTTGCTGTACGACGTCCTGACCGGCGACCAGACCTTGTTCCAACGAGCCGATCAGATCGAAGGCGGATGGCGAGCGGTGCAGCCGATTCTCGATGCTTGGAGCAAGGACGGTGCTCCAGAGTCATATCCCGCCGGCAGCAACGGCCCGAATTCGGCAGAAGATCTTCTCACCAGCGATAGTCGCCAGTGGAACAAACTCGGATGAACGAGCGCATCCGCCTACTCGTTTCCGATATCGACGGTACGCTGGTTCGCCGCGACAAAAGCCTTTCCGAGAGCGTTATCTCAGCGGTCGGGCGCGTCAAGGCGGCCGGCATTGCAGTGAGCCTCATCAGCGCGCGCCCTCCGAGCGGCATGCTCTGGATCGCACAGCGGCTGGAGCTCTCAGGCGCCATCGGCGCCTTCAATGGTGGCACAGTCGTCCAGCCCGATGGGACTGTCGTCTCGGCCGCCCAACTCGATCCCGAATGCGCCGCGCGCACGCTCGCCCTGCTCGATCACCCAGCCGTCACGCCGTGGCTGTTCGCGGGCGGCCTCTGGTATGCCCGCGCAACCGAGGATGTGTATGTTCCACGCGAGCGCCGCGCGGCCAACATCGAACCGATCGTCAGGGGCGACTTCGGGGGATTGCTCGCCCATACCGACAAGATAGTCGGCGTCAGTGACGATCATGCACTGCTCGCGCGACTTGACAGCGAGATCACGGCAGCGCTTGGGCAGGACGCGACCGTCGGCCGTTCCCAGCCCTACTATCTCGACATCACCGCCCGCCGCGCCAACAAGGGCGATGGCATCGCCGCATTGGCCGCAGCGAGCGGAGTGTCGCTCGCCAATGTCGCCGTGCTTGGCGATGAGCACAATGACCTCCCGATGTTCGCGCGCGCGCGCCTCTCGATCGCGATGGGTCAGGCTCCCATAGCGGTCCGGTCTGCCGCAGACCGAGTGACTCTGTCGAACGAGGAGGACGGCGTTGCCCATGCAATAGATGCATTCATCCTGCCCCGGGCACCGCAATGAGCCAGCCATTGCTCGACGCGCTATCGAGGCTCGCATCGTGGCGGAGACGGTTCACAGAAAAATCGCACAGCGTCGGTCAAGCGAGCAACGACTGGATTCAGCTCGACATCATGGTAGGCGCGGCGAGCCCTTTTATGTTCTTGCGGGCCATCAATCATGACCACGATCCGCAACACGGCCGCTATGCTGGTCAAAATCTATCTCATGGATGTCGAACCCGATTGATCACTGCCTATCCGCCAAACGACAACATCATAAGTGGAAATTACCGATGAAACGACTTATCGCGTTCGATCTTGACGGCACTCTGGCGGAGAGCAAGCAGCCGATCGGCCAAGAAATGGCTGAATTGCTTACCGAACTGCTCGATCTCGTCAGCGTCGCGGTGATCTCCGGTGGCGACTGGCCGCAGTTCGAAACACAAGTCGTGTCGCGACTGCCCAGCAAAGCCAATCTCCGTCAACTGTTCATCCTGCCGACCACGGGCACCAAGCTCTTCCGCTTCGACGTTGCCTGGAAGCCGGTCTATGCTGATGTGTTCGGCCCCGATGAGCGCAAGCGCATTCTAGACGCGTTCGAACAGGCCCCGTGGGAGGCGGGCCTGCCTGACGAGAGGGCATGGGGCGAGCGGATCGAGGACCGCGGGAGCCAGATCACTTTCTCCGGACTCGGACAGGAGGCGCCACTCGACGCAAAGAAAGCGTGGGATCCCGACTTCGCCAAGCGCAAGGCACTGCAG
>NZ_JBGMOE010000020.1:0-2510 GCF_041424195.1 Tardiphaga sp.
CAGGCGCTGACCGCGCTGGCGCTGATCTTCGCGGTGTTCCTGACCAACCCGTCGCCGATCTGCGTGCTGGACGAAGTCGACGCACCGCTCGACGACCACAATGTGGAGCGCTTCTGCAGTCTGCTGCACGAAATGTGCAGCTCGACGGAAACCCGCTTCATCACCATCACGCATAACCCGATCACGATGGCGCGCATGCACCGCCTGTACGGTGTGACGATGGCCGAGCGTGGTGTGTCGCAGCTGGTTTCGGTGGATCTCGAAAACGCGGTGAAGATCCTCGATCAGGAAGTGGCGTAGTTAAAACTCCGCCGTGAATGGCCTCCCTCCCCCGCGCGAAGCAAAGCTTCGCTAGGCGGGGAGGGATAAGAAAGGGCGCGCTTCACTCATGACCGCCCCCGACCTCCCCGCCGAACTCACCGCGGCCCTCAACGCCCGTCTGCATGGCTTCTCGCGCAACGACGCGGCTGAGCGCTCCGACGCCATCTCAAGAACCTATCGCTCCGGCGGCGGCTCCACGACCATCCGCAACGAGAGTGACGCACTCGCCTATGCGCTGGCGCGGATGCCGGCGACCTATGCGGCGGTCATTGCCAGCCTCAATGCACTGCAGGCGACACGACCGGACTTCGCACCGACCACGCTGCTCGATTGCGGCGCCGGGCCGGGAACAGCGACATGGGCCTGCGCGGAAGCACTCGTATCACTGCAATCTTTCGCGCTGCTCGATGCCAATCCCGCTCTGCGCACGCTTGCGCTCGGTCTGGCGCAGGACAGCCACCGTATTCCCGCGATGAACTACACGCTGGGCGACGCCGCCGCGACGATCGCCGACGCCCCATCCGCCGATCTCGTCATCGCGAGCTACGTCATCAACGAGCTCCATGATGCCGCGCGAACGAAACTCGTCGCAGCAATGTGGGCAAAAACAAACGATACGCTGCTCATCGTCGAGCCCGGTACGCCGGCGGGATATCAACGCATCCTCGATGCGCGAGCGCAGCTCATCAAGGACGGCGCGCATGTGATCGCGCCCTGCCCGCATGACGAAGCGTGCCCGCTGGTAAAGCCGGACTGGTGCCACTTCAGCCAGCGGCTGCAGCGCTCCCGTGTGCATAAACAACTCAAATCCGCAGAACTTCCCTATGAGGACGAAAAATTCATCTATGTCGCGCTGTCGCGCGCACCGGTCGCACAGCGGCCATCGCGCGTGCTGGCACAACCGGTAACGACCAAGATCGCGATCACCGCAAAACTCTGCACTGATGAAGGCGTTATCGCCGCAAATGCACCGCGCCGCGACAAGGCGCTGTACGCAAAGTTCCGCAAGCTTGACTGGGGTGACGCGGTATTTGGTTCACTGGACCCATCCGCGGAATAATCCCGCGCACCTGGCGTTTGTTCTCCTGACGCGACTGCGTCGCCCAATCATCAGGAGTAACGCTGCAATGACCAAATCATTCGCCGCTTTCGCGGCTCTGGCTCTCATGCTCGCTTCATCCGCCGCCTCGGCGCAGATGCTCAAGACCGCCGATACCGCCAAGGGCAAGACCTTCGTCGATGCCAAGGGCATGACGCTCTACACTTTCGACAAGGACGCCGGCGGCAAGTCGATGTGCAACGGACCCTGCGCCGAAAACTGGCCGCCGCTGTTCGCAGCGGACGATGCCAAGCCGAGTGCCGACATGACCATCGTGGTGCGCGACGACGGCAAGAAGATGTGGGCCTATAAAGGCAAGCCGCTCTACACCTTCAAGAAGGACATGGCCGCAGGCGACACCAATGGCGACGGTTTCCTGAACGGCACCTGGCACATCGCGAAGCCGTAAGCTCCTGCTTTAGTACGATCCGCGGATTGCGAGCTTGCCGCTCGCTCACTGCACGGCCCCTCACCCGACTTCACTGGTTGACCTCTCCCCATGCAGAATGAGGAGAGGTCAATATCCAGGCGTGGCGCAGATATCGGGTGAGGGCATTGCCCTGCAGGCACCTCATGCCCGGATCTATCGGATCGACTTCACGACCCGCCTGCCCAATTGAACGTATTCCATTCCCGCGACGACCAATCCGTGCCGCGACATGCCTGCGGCCCCTGCCGTGTGGCCGCATGATCGGCTAGGCTGCGGGTTTGGTAGCTTCTTTTGGGGGTTCTTACATGTCGACCGGCTGGATCGTTCTTGGCGTCATCGTTGTCCTGATCTTCGTGGCATTTTCTGCCTACAACCGTCTGGTGGCGCTGAGCCAGCGGGTCAACCAGTCCTTTGCCGATATCGACGTGCAACTCAAGCAGCGCCACGATCTGATCCCGAACCTGATCGAGACCGTGAAGGGCTATGCGGCGCATGAGCGCGGCACCCTCGACGACGTCATCAAGGCGCGCAATTCGGCGATGAATGCGCAGGGCCCGGCGCAGGTCGGCGCTGCCGAGAACCAGCTCTCCGGCGCCCTCGGCCGACTGATCGCGCTCAGCGAGGCCTATCCGGACCTCAAGGCCAATGCGAACTTCCAGC
>NZ_JBGMOE010000021.1:0-2494 GCF_041424195.1 Tardiphaga sp.
TCCTTTTTGACACGGCCGAAGAAGTTCTCGGCCGTGGGGCGCCACCAATGCTCGACCTGAATGTCGAGCGCGCGACCAAGATGGTCATGGAACCCATTGGACCGTCCGCCCTCGGGAACGTTCAGGCTCGGCTCCAGCGTGCGTGCGATCGAGAAGGCCACCCAACTGCCGCGGGCCTCGTCGTCGAGCGCGCGAAAGGCGTCGAAACGTTCGGTCATGGTCTTGTGACCGGCCCAGCTCGTATCGAGACGCTGGCGCTGATCCTCGATGGTCTGCGACGCCATCGATCCTTCGTCGCGGAAGCCGAAGATCGGGAATTGGGCGCCGCTGGACTTGAGCGTCGAGTGGTTGCGGACGTAGTTCTGCTCGAAGACGACATTCTGCGCCATCAGGAAGATGGTGAGGTCCAGCGCCATCGCCGGATCACTGGCGATGTGAGCGACGAGGATCTGCCGGCGCTGGGTCGCCAGCTCGTCAATCAGCGTAGCGCTGAGTTTGGGTCCATGATCGATGTCGCCGGCGCCGTCGTCACCATTGGCACCGCCCGTCACCTTGGGCGCAGCATTCGGATCGACAACGGGCTTCTCGCTGAACATGCGGGTGTGAACGCGGGCTTCGCCATCACCACCGATGTAGACAAACGTCCCGATCTGCGCCCGGACCGCCGGATCGATCTCGCGACGGGATTCCTCGATGCTTTCAAGCTCCCGTTCGATCTCGTCGAGACGATCGTTCGCGACCTCGGCTTCCGGCGTCCCGTCCGTCAGTTCGCCCTCAAGCTGCTCGACGAGTTGGTCATTCTCGGCCGAAAGCGCTTCGACGCGCGCGCTTTCCGCTTCGCTGAGCGGCCGCGCGGGCGCGTGAAACTCGTGAAGCTGACGCTCGAGATCATAGGGAACGTGGGTGGCCGCGATTGGCGTTACGAAGGCGAGGCCCTCGGCCTGTGCGAGTTCGGCGGCGGCCGCCTCCAGCTTTTTGCCGGCAAGATCTTCGAGAAGATCGACGTCGATCCAGTTCTCGTCCCCCTCGGCGGCAAAGAGATCACCCTCGATGCGGCCGCCTGCGGCGACATAGGCATCGCGACCGATGAACCGCGCCTTGGCATCGTTCGCCTTGATCGTCCCGTTGAGGATCGCACGCCGGATGTTGTCGGGCTGATCGCCATAATAGGAGGTACTCATCTGTGCGAACACGCGAGCCTGACGATCGATGTCGCTCGTCACGGCATAGGCCTGAGCGACCCCCAGGGTGATTTCGCCGGCGGCGAGAGCCTGGAACACACTTGGTGCAAGCTCGGCAAGCCGCACCCGCTGCTCGACGAAGCGGGTGGTGACGCCCTGTCGCTTGGCAACGTCCTCGGCGGTCATCCCCTTCTGGATGAGGAAGTTGAACGCGGTGCTTTCATCCGCCGGGTTCATCGGAACGCGCTGAAAATTCTCGGTGAGGCTCGCCTCGACCGAGTTGTCGTCGTCGGTAAGGACGAGGACGGGCACGACATGGTCGACGGGCAGAGTGCCCTGTTCGATCAGGCTCTGGAGTGCGCGCAGCCGGCGCCCGCCCGCCTTGACGGTGAAATGGCCCGCCTTCTTGAGCGGGGTAACGATGAGGTTCTGCAACAAGCCTTGCGTTGCAATGCTGGCTGCGAGGGCGTCGATACTGGCCTCACGGCTGGATTTGCGGACATTGTCCTTGGACAGCGAGAGGTTCTTGACCTTTACGGACTGGATCATCGGTTGTCTCCATCTGGAACTGGCGCGCCGCCTCGGCGGTCACGCGAGCCTGCTCATCAGGCCCACAAAGCCGAAGGCTCCCTCCCCTCTCCTGCGCTGACCGCGGAGAGAGGAGCTGGATCGTCAGGCGGTGATGCGCTCGATGACGGCGGCGGCATGCGCGACGGGGACGAACATCCGCGTCCTGTGCTGGATGATGTCGGTAAAACAGCCCGCCGCCTTGAGTTCGGCAAGCCGCGTGTGCGGCCAATCGAGCAATTCGAGGCGCTGCTGGCCGGCGACCAGGCTGCGCTTGAGCCGGTAGGCTCCGACGGACGATATCTCGCCGGTCGTCATCACATGCTTTGCGGTATCGTCGACCGACACGGTGATGGCGGCATTTATCCCGAAGGCATCCGCGAGCTTCGACACCAGCGGTGCAGGGACGATCCGGCCGAGGAAGGACTGGCCGTCATCGGTGTTCAGCCGCCAGACCTGAACGTGATCGTCGGGCAAGCGATCCCAGACCGGCAGGAGCAGGCCCGCGACCAAATAGAGCGTGCTGGTGCGGGTCTTGTTCCGCATCTCCTCCACCTCGGCCTGCCACAGCGCCGAAAATTCCGCCTCGCTGGTCTCTTCCCACATCGTTTCGAGCAGCAAGTCTTGCCGCATCCGCTCGGAACGGGTCGGCCGAACCAGCTCGTAGCGGCGAACGATCTCACCATCGTCATCGGTGAGCGAATAGGTGCTGCACCGGATCGCGGCCCTGCCGGACTTGCGATTGA
>NZ_JBGMOE010000022.1:0-19607 GCF_041424195.1 Tardiphaga sp.
TCGGCGCAGAGCGACAGCCTACCTCTGACTGCCGCCAATCTTTGCAACAGAGCCTCATTCCGATTACAAAGAGATGACGCTCTCTCGGTGCGCCGCTCAATGCCATGCTGGCAAGGCATTTTAAAGCGCTTTGCATTCGAGCCGGATCGGGACAGTTTCCTTTAGATCCGACGGAAAACAAACGTCACTTGCCTATAAGTACGTCGCTCGCCTTTACGAGAATCGTCACCTGATCGCCTTCCGCCAGTGCCAGCTCGGCGATCGCCTCTTCCGTGATGTTGGCAGTTATGAGAACGCCGTTTCCGATATCGACTTTCACCGAACCGTTGACCGCACCAGGCTGAATCGCCGTCACCTTGCCGGGTAGCTGATTGCGTGCGCTGATCTTCATCATATTTTTCCTCTGTCTTACTTTCCGTGATGCATGACACCGCTATGCCATCTTTGTCTACCGTATTGGATCGACTTTATTCGTAAGGAAATTATGCAGGCTTGGTGGGCAACGGGCAGCAATTAAAGGTTTCCGCCACGTCTTTGAAAGCTTCTCGATACAAGCATTCATCAAGGCTGACCAACGATCTGGAGAAGGCTGCGTGAGCAACGGCACTGTCGTGCGGATGAAGATTACGCTGGACGATGTCACACCGGCCGTCAGCCGAACGCTGGAGGTGCCGCTCAATATCCGGCTCGATCGTCTGCACACCGTCTTCCAGACTGCCTTCTCCTGGACGGACTCTCACCTGTGGGAAATGAGCTTCGGGCAAACCGGCTTCGGCATCCCTGATCCCGAATATGGCTTCGACGGGCCGCTCGACGCCCGTAAGGCCACTCTCGCCCAGGTCCTGGCGGATACGAGGCGCACGACCTTCCGATATCTCTACGACTTTGGCGACGCCTGGGAGCATAGCGTCAAGATCGAGCGCGTCAGCGCGGCCAGCCCGCACCTGACATATCCGCTCATCCTCGATGCAGTAGGCATGCGGCCGCCGGAGGACAGTGGCGGGCCATGGGGCTACGCCGAAAAGCTCGAAGCGCTCGGCGACCCCCAGCATGAATATCATGAAGAAGCGCTCGATACCCTCGGCGACGACCATGATCCCAACGCCCAGCCCGATATCCCCCTGATCGAGGCAAGGCTGGAAGCGCTCGCGAAAAAATGGGCACCGCGGACACGCCGGAAAGCCTGACGGGCCGCGTCAACGCCACCTTCCGTCGGCGCTTACGCCTATCAGGTCGGGGGCTTTCTCCGCATCAGCGCGGGGGTCATTGGATGGCGGATATTCAATACACGATGGACTGCAACCAAAAATTTGGCGACATCACATGGTGGGTACCAGCTATCGCCTGTTTGTCGCGCATCGGATCGAAAATGGCGAGGATGGGTGGGTAGGCGACAGTCGGATTGCGATTTTGGCGGGGGAGAATCGGACGCTGATCCATTAAAACTCGTTGTCGGGTGCCCAATCAGAAATCGTCTTTGGGATCGGCATACCAAGGCCGGGCATATCGAGCCAAGCGATCTGCCGCCCTTCGTTTTCGCGCGCAGCCAGCAAATCCGTATGGGCTTTTTGCATCGCTAGCAAGAGAGCTTGAATGGCATCCACGCCGTAAGCTCGGCCTTCATATGCCCCTTCGGACCAATCTATTGCATAGCGGCAATGGTAATCCTGTCCATCAGGCTCGGGCTTAAAAAATCTGCATCCGGCATTTCGACCGTCTATTTGAAAAACACGCTGCAAAATAGCACTGATATCATGCCCTGCTTCCTTCCGATGCCCACGATCATTTTATGGCTGCTTTAGGGGCAACGCAAAACAAAGAATGGCGTCCGACTTTGGTCGATGGGCGACAGGCAGCATTGCAGTGTCGGCAATCATATGAATCGCGCCGCCCTAGATTGGCGCATGCCGTATGCGGCCATATCAGCGCCGATCCCTCCTGATGGAAAACCCCATTCGTAAGGTTGTCGCGCACTTTTGCAATCCGACAGTGATTTCCGGACAGTCGGACGGACAAGATGACCGCACAACGCCGTGCGCGGCGGGATCGCCGTGGAATTGCGCGACGACTGTCTGGGATTCATGTGATTGCCGTCGCGCGAAACTTTCGTACTTTCCCGTCAAAATTGGCCAATTTCAGAAAAACTCTGCTGGGAACCGATTCTGGAGGCGTCAGCGGACGGCGTTGCGCCGGATCGCGTGACCGACTTCCGTCTCCCACTTCCTCTTCGCGGGAAGCTCCGTCGTCGTTCGCCAGGGTGCAGCAGGGACAGAGGCTATTGCAACACGGGTTCGACACGGCCAGCGTCATACCCCGCAGTTGGTGTAGAACCATTAAAATTTGTCCTTTTGCGCTCGAAGGCGGGCGAACTGTGCTGCCTTGACTTCAGCGCTGCCTATGATTTTATCTGGCAGACGAAGAAACGGATTGGTCTTCCGTTCGATGCCGACAGTCGTTGGGACCGTTGGCTCGCCCCTGTCGCGCATCGCAAGTAAGTGTTCCGCCCGCGCGAGCGTCTCCGTCGAATCGTCTATCGTTACTGCAAACAGTGCGTTGGCGGCGCTATACTCGTGCGCGCAATAGACCCTGGTCTGATCTGGCAGCGCGGCGATCTTTGCCAGACTATGCCACATCATTCCGGACGTCCCCTCAAAAATGCGCCCACACCCCATGACGAAGAGGGTGTCGCCCACAAAAATGGATTCCAGTTTGGGTATATAGAAGCTCATATGGCCCAGCGTGTGTCCAGACGTCGCCATTGCCACGATTTCCAGTGCCCCTAGAGAGATGATCGCACCGTCGCCGATTGCGATGTCAACGTCCGGTATGCGTGTCATTTCTATCTGGGGCGCGACCACCCGCGCGCCCGTGGCCAACTTGAGTGCGGCGTTCCCGCCCACATGATCTGCATGCCAATGCGTATTGAGAATATAATCGAGCGGCCATTTCCGTTCATCGAGTACCGCAAGGATTGCAACAGCATCAGGGGTGTCTATTGCGACGACCTGGCCACTGGATGCGTCTCGAATCAAAAAGCCATAATTATCTTCAAGGCAAGGAAACTGCACGATTTCCCCGAGGCACCCCAGCGGGTCAATGACCATGGCTGTTACCTGTCACCAACGTTGTCGCGCTTTCGGCGTCGAACTCACGGGTGCCACCTATCACGTAGTGCAAGGCGATTACCCGCAAGCATGAGGCAAAATTCGTCAGATCGGTTTCTGTCCGACGGATTTCGTCGTGCAGCGATGTTACCAACCGTCCAACACTTTTTCCTTCGAAGCGGGCCATGTCTTCAATAATGGCCCAGAAGCCGCGCTCGAGGCGGACTGAAGTCGAATGGCCGTGGATGCGAAGTTTTCGAGTGAGAACCGAGTAACTACCCTTGTCCGTAGCCTGAAACAACCGACACATGCTTCTTCCCCTGGACCCTTGCTGAATCAGGGCCGACAAGAGCTAAACAAGTTTCGTGCCACTTGCTTCAACGGCGCATTCTCGTGCATCCGATAGCGACGTTCCAAGACAGGATGACACACATTTGTGTCATCCTGTTACAATCTTGGCCAATCAGCCATCGGCGGCGAAAAGGATACTAAAAGATGTAGAGCCCGCGCAGCAGGAAACCAACGTCCTGACGAAATCCGCCCCGTGCATTTAACTGATGGTTGACCTCCCCGAGCAACTGGAACTTCGGAGCGATGAATTTGCTTGCTACAAAGCGGACCTCATTGAAATCGGTTCTCAAGCCGTTGCTGACACCATCAAGTCGCTGCCGCCCACCTCGATATCCCTGATAGCCGATCGACGTGGTCAGGCCGTTGTTCCATTTATAGTTCAGGAACCCCTGGAGTTGGACGCTGTTCCTTTGAGACAGTGTTTGCTCGCCGAGCGCGCCTGCCTCGTCATTGTCGCCATAGACAATCAGGTCTGCAGTCAAATCCGTGGACCAGTGTTCACCGAAACCCTGATGCAACGCTATCTGTGGATCATAGACGACACGATTGCCCCCCAGATTGATCGTCTGGAGTTTGTCGTACTTCCCGGTCGGTATGGTGACGTACAGTGTCACACCGAAATAGGTTTGCCGCTTTTTATCATTTATAGGCCAAACTGCAGCGGCAAGGATCGTGTCGCCAAGGCCCGAACTGCGCTTGAAGGAAGTACCGCCTATGCGGGCTTTGTTAAGTGTCCCGAAGGGCTGCAGCACCTCGACGAGAGCCAGTGTCTTGCCGATGTTGAAATAGTGCGCGACCCTTGCGATGCTCAGTTCCAGATCGAGATTGGTACCGTCCTTCAAGGTCGGCCCCTTGTCCGGCGCCAACTTGTCATGATGGCCATATAAAGCATAACCGATGAAGACCGTGGTGCCGTCTGGTGCGGTCACGAACTCATAAGGCTCAAGTTCCGTCGCGCTCACGACTCCAGGCATGAACGTGACAGCAAGAGCAGCTCCGAGCGAAGCAACTATGGCGATGTTCTTCGATACCATAAAACTCTCCCATCGTTAACCTGAGCTAACGTCAGGCTGGGATTAAGAACATCATGACTTTACCATCAAGTCCAATTTAGTTTATCACTATTTAGATAATCAAAAAAAAAGTTGCTGGATGAACACAGGATTACATACTATATTACTACCATCTAGGAAATACTTCATATCAAACTATGATTCAGCCGGTGATGCTCCGAATCGGCCATGTAAATAAAGCGGTACTACGCGTTTCAATCCGTGTTGGGACATCTTTCGATAGAGCGTGCTGCGTGAAATTCCCAACATCGAAGCCGCCACAGATAGGTTCCCGCCGGAGACGCGCATCGCATCATTTATCGCAGCCTGCTCTGCGCTACCAAGCGACCTGCTTTCGTCGGCTCCGTGATCCACCATCGGGGGACGGAGCCCCCTTACGAGCGGCTCGGACGCCGCGATTTCCCTGGGCAGGCAAGCCACATCGGCGATGCCGTCATGCGCAAACAAAATGCCCCGTTCGACGACGTTGCGCAGTTCACGGATGTTTCCGGGCCATGTGTAGGCTCTGAGCCGGCTCATCGCCTCTTCTGTGAACCGGGCTGGCTCGCGGGCGTGCCGATCCGCTACGCGCGGATTGAAGTAATCGATAAGGCAGTCGAGATCGCCAGGTCGCAGCCGAAGCGGCGGCACCTCGATCGCCGTGACACTCAAGCGATGATAGAGATCGAGCCGAAAGCGCCCGGCGGCCACCTCCGCACGCAAATCGCGATTTGTCATGGCCAGGACGCGAACATTAATCCGCCGCGGTCGATTATCGCCGACCCTGTAGATCACGCCTTCCTCAAGAACCCTCAACAGATATGGTTGCAACTCCAGTTGAAGCTCGCCAATTTCATCGAGGCACAGGGTTCCTCCGTCAGCCTGCTCGAATCGGCCGATACGACCTTCGACATTCGCGCCTGTAAAGGCTCCCTTGGCATAGCCGAACAATTCGCTCGCCAGCATTTCCTTCGAGACGGCGCCACAGTTGAACGGAACGAAAGGCCCCCGCGCAACCCCACTCTGACCGTGGATAGCACGCGCGAAAAGCTCCTTGCCAACGCCGGTCTCACCCTCGATCAGTACCGGCACGTTCAACGCGGCAACCTGCTTGGCTTGTGCGATAGCGTGACGGATGCTCTCGCTGACGCCGACGATGCTGTCGAACTGTGACCTGGCCGGATCGGTTTCATCAGTTACCACGCGAATGACAGGAGCAGCCTTGGCCGCCGTCCTTGAGGGGATTACCAACAGGTGTCCGGTGACGTCGCCATTTGCAATCAACGGGCGCAGCCAGTCGCTTGGCAGACTCGGAACGAGTTTGCTGATCGGACGACCCGAACTGTCGAGCAATTGCATTCCGCGTTTGAGTTCGGGAACAGCGCACTCGATACGCTCACCCAGCATTCGCTGGGCGAGGCGGCTCATATAGGCGATCCGTCCCTTGGCATCGATCGCTATCAATCCATCACCGGCATGCCGCTGGCTGTGTTCCAAGCCCATCTCCATGAGCCGGAGTTGCTGACACTCGGTTTCGCGCATCAGCGCTTGCTCGATCTGGCTGGCCGCGACCACGGCAAGCGCGAAGATCTGGGCACTTGACTCCTGTCTCTTTGCAGAGATGTCCAAGATGCCAACGATGCTTCCATCCACGGGATCGTGGATCGGAGCGCCTGCGCAACTCCAACTCTTGATGCCTTCGCAATAATGTTCGCCGGCGTGCACCATGACGGCCCGATCAATTGCGAGCGCTGTGCCTATCCCGTTCGTGCCGGCGGCGCCTTCCTGCCACTGACCGCCTTGGGATAGTGCGATATCCATCCCGGCATGGACCGTCTTTCTGTCACCAACCGATTCGAGGACCACCCCCATCGGGTCTGTTATCAGCATCAGGGATGACGTTCCTGCAAGGACATCAGCAGCTTCCGCCAGAGTGGCAGCAGCCGCCTGGAGAAGCTCCCTATTCTTTCTCCGTAACGAACCCAGAACGTCTCCGCCTAGGTGCGGCGCGACGTCGACTGACAGTTTGACGTTGGAATGCCTGCACCGCTGCCACGAATCGATGACAACGTCTCGAACAGGGGATTGCTCAAGACCAACGCCAGAAACAAAATTTTCCCAGGCCTTACTGACCACCGAATCCTGGTCGTCCATAAGTTGAAAAGTGTTTCTGAAGATGCCATCGCCAGAAATAGGTCGGCCGATCATCGTCCCTGCCCCCCCGACAAAATATTGGCATCAAACGTCCCGGGGCTTCCCAAGCGGCATCGCATCACATTTGAGCCGCCGCGGAACCCATCCGAAACGCGATGCATTTCTGCAGTAGCCTCACGGGAATTCGCCCAGCCGAGCGGCACACGCGACATGATGGTCAATTGTTGGCTCCTCTCATTCTTGAGTGCCCCTTATCTGATGGGGTTACTCCATATTCATCCCGTCATATGTACACCCATTCGTAGACCCGTGGTAGTAATCTACTACTCCGCCCTTCTCGCTGCGTCCTCGACCAGATAGGCCAGGGACCGATAGGAGATGCCGGCATGATCGGCGAGGCCGATCTCGCATGTCCTGCTCGTTGAATAACCAGCGGAACAGCCCGACGGCACGGCTTTGACCAGATCCCGTAGCGCGTGGTCATTAAGCTCAGGCGTGGTGAATCCTTTGTCGCCGGCAAAGCCGCAACATCCCACGTCCTGCGGTATCACGACCGTCATGGCGCAACGCCGGGCCACCGCGGCAAGCTTGGCGTCCAGGCCCATGCGGCGACTGCTGCACGTCGTATGCAGCATGACGGGGGCGCCCTCGCGTGCAACACGGATGTTAGGCAGGACCAGGTCGTGGAGAAAGTCGGCAATGTCCAGCACCGCCAAGGACCGACCAGTGGCTTCCGCTCGCCGACGCAACCTGAACGCGCAGGGGCTGGTATCCATCATGATAGCGCTCGCGCCCGCCATGGCATCAACGATAGCGTCGAGCATCTCGTCCGCTTTGGCGTTCGCTGTTTCCAGCAATCCCTTGCTCTCCCATGGCATGCCGCAGCACAGGTAGTCGGCGCCAGCAGGAAAGCTGACGTCCAGCCCTGCCCGGTTGGCCAGCGAGCAGACGATTTCTGGCAGCGGCCGCGTTTCCTGATCGCCTACTGCGGTCCCCATCGCGCGGCTCACACAGCTCGGCACGTATAGCATGTGTGAACGCGTCTCACCCGGAGGCTGTGTTTGACTGTTGGAAGACCCCGGCTCGAACGTGGCAGCGCGCGGCATATTGATGGGCATCTGCGGAAGCCGGTTGCCGGAGAGTATGCGAGCGCCATTGGCAAGCGTACGCACCGTACCGGCACCCAACATGCGTCCGGTGATATTTGCCGCGCCAAGCCCGGCGCGCACCCCCGCCATTGTTACACTCATATGATCGGAAACGACGGCACCCGCGCGGCGCGATAACACTCCATGGCGCTCCCCCCGATCCTTTTTCATGAGGGCGCCGGTTTCGATATTGACCGGACACGCCCCGGCACACAGTCCGCACGCCGCACAGGTGTCGACCCCGGCATAGGCAAACAGCCGTTCAAACTCCTCCGCATCCTCTCCAGCAGCGTGGCGGCGGGAAATTTCGCGCTTACCCACGATCCGCTGGCGCGGCGATAACGTGAACCCGTGCGAGGGGCAGGTCGGTTCACAAAAACCGCACTCTATACAGTGATCTACCAGCGGATCCGTCATCGGCAGGGGCTTGAGATTCTTGAGATGCACCTCGGCATCGTCGTTCAGGATGACCCCGGGATTGAGGAGCCCGGCGGGATCGATCAGGGCCTTGATCTCCTGCATCAGTGCATAGGCGCGCGCGCCCCATTCGACCTCGACGAAGGGCGCCATGTTGCGCCCGGTGCCGTGCTCCGCCTTGAGCGATCCGTTGAAGCGCACGACCACCATGGAGACGACATCCAACATGAACCCGCGATAGCGGTCGATTTCCGCGGCGGTCGAGAAATCCTGGGTGAAGACAAAATGAAGGTTTCCCTCCAGGGCATGGCCAAAGATGATGGCCTCGTCATAGCCATGGATTTCGAACAGTCGCTGCAACGCGCCGATGGCCGATGCGAGATGTTCGAGTGGGAAAGCGACATCCTCTATGATGACGGAGGTTCCCGGTCGCCGCATCGCGCCCACGGCGGGAAAAAGACCTTTCCTGATCTTCCAATAGGCATCTGTCACCACAGGATCGCTGTCGAACCGCATCGGCGCGATCATCTCATGCCCGGTCAATGCTGCGCCGATTGCCGCAAGATTCTGGTCGAGGTCGTCGCTGGTCTCCGATCGAGTCTCGACAAGAAGTGCGGCTGCATCCGGTCCGAGTCTGGCCAGGTCGTCAGGAATGCCGGACTTCCCATCGACGGCACGCAGGGACGCACGATCCATCAGTTCAACGGCCGAAACGGGGGCCGCCTTCATAGCGATGACGGCGCGCGCGGCGGCAGCAACGTCGGCGAACAGCAACAGCGCGCTCGCCTTGATACGCGCTTCGGGAACGGTCGAGAGCGTCACCTCCCCGATAAAGCCGAGCGTCCCTTCCGACCCGATCATCAGGCGCTGGAGAATGTCGATCGGGTCGGTATAATCGATCAGGGCATTGATCGCATACCCCGTCGTATTCTTGATCGCGAATTTGCGGGCGATCCGCGCGGCAAGGGCGGTGTCAGCCTGTGTCCGCTCGGCCATCGTGCGGAGCCGGTCCAGCAAATCGCGATGGCTGGAGGCAAAGGCCGCCCGGCTCTCCTCGTCTCCTGTGTCCAGCAAAGTGCCATCTGCGAGGATCAGACGCATCGCGACGAGTGTATTATAGCTATTCTGGGCGGTCCCGCAGCACATGCCACTTGCGTTATTCGCGGCTATCCCACCTATTTTCGCGGTCGCGATCGACGCCGGGTCCGGACCGATTTTTCGGCCATAGGGAGCAAGCAGCCGGTTCGCGGCGCTGCCCACCACCCCTGATTTAAGCCGAATGGTCGCGCCATCTGCCCCGACTTCACCCGTCTGCCAGCCATCTCCCAATACCATCAGGATGCTGTCGCTGATCGCCTGTCCCGAAAGACTGGTGCCCGCAGCACGAAAGGTAACGGGCGTCCGGTGCGCCTGCGCGATGTCGAGGAGGTGCTGGACCTCTGCTTCACTTTCTACGATCGCGACGATCCGGGGGATTAGCCGGTAGAAGCTGGCGTCGGTTCCATAGGCAAGCGTCCGCAAGGGATCGGTAAACAGTCGCCCGACCGGAATGACTTTCGCCAGTTCCCGATGCACTTTATCATAGCGATCCGTCGTCATCCATTCCCTCCCCTCGCCGTTCATAAGTTGGAGAGCCCCCCGCGCCGCCCGCGGGGAGCCCTCCTCGACGCGGAGCGGGCGGATAGCCATCGCCGATCCGCCGCCGATCACGCTCGCCCGTAAAGCTCTGCCCCGCCACCGCGTGCTGGACCGGCCGTGGGATCGACGCCTTCTGGCAGATCCACGACAAGCGAATGGGTGCCAAGGATCAACTTCGCAACGGACACGGCATTCTCGAGCGCCGTGCAAGTTACCTTGACTGGATCGATGACGCCCGCCTCGAACATATCGGTGAAACCGCACGACTTGGCGTCGAAACCAATCCCGTGGACTTCGGCAGCCACCCTCGCGACTATGGCGGCTCCGTCCTGACCGGCGTTGCGAGCGATGATGGAAAGAGGATGTTTTATCGCATCTCTTACCAGCATGACACCCACCTGCGCACCGTTCAGGGTTTCCTCGACCAACGTATCGAGTTTTCCGGCAACTTGGACAAGCGCAGCACCGCCCCCGGCAACGACGCCCTCATCGCGGGCCGCCCTGGCAGCGTTCAGTCCATCCTCTAGCAGTTGCGCCGTGCGCTTCTGCTCCACCGGCGTCACTCCACCGGCAAGCAGCAACGCAGTGCCACGCGTCAACTTGGCAAGACGGTCGGCAAACTTGTCGCGCTCGATATTCTGGGGTGCGTCATCCCAGAGCTTCTGCACCAGCTGGCGGCGGCCATCTATCAGGGCTTTGTCGCCATTGCCTCCGAGAATTATGGTTGCCGAAGCGGAAATGCGCGCGCGTGTTGCGTTGCCGAGATCCTCAAGCGTCACATCCTCGATGCGACCGCCCAGATCTCGCGCGATCACTCGACCGCCGGTCATGATGGCGATGTCTTCCATCATCGCCTTGCGCCAATGACCAAATTCGGGTGGATTAATCGCAACGGCAGTGCCGCGACCCTGGATCCGAGCCTGCATGACAGCAGCCACCACTTCCGGAGCGATTTCGTCCGCGATCAGCAGCAAGGGTCGTCCGCTCTGCTTGAGCTGATCGAGTATCCTCAGGATTGGTTTGGCATCAGGCACCTTCTGATCCGTCAGCAGGATGCCAGGATTTTCGAGTTCCGCGACCAAGCTCGACGCATCGGTCGCCATGTGATGCGAAACAAATCCACGATCGAGCACCAGACCCTCGTCGACCTCAAGCCGGGTCAGCGATCCGGGCAACGCATATTCGACATGGACGACACCCTCACGTCCGACACGTTCGAGCGCCTCCGCGATCAACTGTCCAAGCGCTGGATCGGTCGCCGCAACGTTGGCGACCATGCGCAGTTCGCCCTGACGAACAGGGCGGGCGCTTTCTCGGAGTGCTTTAATGATGACATCACGCGCCTGGTCGATCCCTGCGATGACATCGACGGCCTTGTGGTCCTTCTCGACCAGTTTGACGCCGTCCTGAACCAGCGCATTGGCCAATGCGGTTGCAGTCGTCGTCCCGTCACCGGCAATTTCATTCGTCTGGGCCGAGACTTCGCGCACGACTTGCGCTCCGAGATTTTCGAAGCGGCACGGCAGTTCGATTTCCGCCGCGATGCTGACGCCGTCGCGCGACACGATAGGGGTCCCGATCGGTCGGTCGATGATCACATTGGTGCCCTTGGGTCCAAGGGTGCCGACAACCGCTCGCGAGAGCTGGTCCACGCCCCGGGCTAGCGCGGCGCGGGCTTCGGCATCGTAGAGCATGATTTTGGCCATCTATCTTCTCCTGGTCCGCCCCGCCTTCAAATCCGCGGGGTCTTTATGTACGTAAGGGTGTGGAAGCCCCGGCAGAGCGGCTGCCGGGGTCTGATCGGCTTCATTCGTACTCCATGGCCTCTTCCATGTCGCCGAACAGGATGACCGTGTTTTCGTCGATCATCACCATTCGGCCATAATGGGTTGAGGTGGATATCTCGAAGAGGTGCGGCGTCATCTCGCGACCGAGCGCTTCGCTGATTTCCGCCATGTCGAAGATGATCTTGCCTTCGCCGTCGACGCGGATCATCGCGGGAAGGTGGGTCACCTTGATACCCGGGCGCTGCTGGAGGATCTCGGCGATGCAGCGTGCCTCAACGCTATCGTTCATGGTCACGCCGCATTGATGCGATATCGTCCGCTCTTGCGTGATGTCCTTGATTGGTGTGAAGAGCTGCTGCTCGGAAGTGATAGACATGGTGAAATCCCTTTTACTGTGATGGGTTACTCAGCGGCTTCGACGGCGTTGCCTTCGGGCATTTTCACCTGCGTCGAAAAGATGCCGATCTCCGCCGCGATCGCCTGCAGGCGATTGAGCGCGGAGGAATAGGCGTCTGCGAACTGCGCGCTCTTGACCCGCGGTAAGGACCAGATCGGCTGGAGGTCCATCGCCGCCTGCGTCGCGATCGGCGAGTATTTGTCGAACCAGCCATGAATGATCTGCCGATTGTCTTCGCCATGTTCTAGATCGCGAACCAGCAGCGCAAACATTTCGACGGTGTTGGCCAGATTGCGCTCGTAGTCCGCTTCCGCAGCGGAAATCACCGCAGGAGAAGAATAGTCATTCTGTGCGGCAGAGACCTGCATGACAAAGCCCGACCGAAACAGTTCACCCACGAGCGGTTCAAACAGGACGTTGACGATGAAATACTGCTCCAAGAAGTCCCCTGCACCACGTGCGGATTCGACCAGTTCCCGCGCCTTTTGCCAGATCGGGTTCTCCAGCCAGTTGCGCTTGCCGGCATCCAGGTCGAATTCGGGAAGGTCGAGCGCGACCTCGCCGAGATAGAGGGTGAGGTCCTGGGCAAGCCGAAGCTTATAGGAAGAATTGGTCAGGATCGCATTGTTGATCATCTGCGTATAGCCATAACGCTGGGCATGCATCAGCGCGGTTCCCAGGCCATATTCAGCGTGCTTGTAGGCACCGACATGATCCTGCAGGATTTTCACCCACATCTTGTCGAACCGCGTTGGCGCCCGGGCGCGCCGGGCATTGTCGACGACATTCTTGACCATGCCGCAGATCGTCGACTGGCGCTGATAGTGGGTGCGCTCCCACTCCTGATCAGGCGCCCGATACTTGTGCCAGTCGCTACTCTTGATCGAAGTCCATTCCTTGGTGTAAGTCGGCGTGCCGTCACTGAAGGACATGATCCAGTCTTGAAGCAGATAGCGTTCGGGATCTGGCTGGACGTCGACCGTGACATCCTCGTAATGGGTGGCCTTGCGTCCTTTCGGCTCATAATAATTATACGAGCGGCTATCGGAACCCGGGAACGTTTTAGCTCCCGCCGCGGCCGACTTCTGCGGCGCTTCTACTAGCTCAACAGACATCTTGATCTCCCTTCGCGTTATGACAGCCGACTTAAAGCGGCGTTGCTTGAGTGAATTTGTCGAAGAATATGCGTGCCGGATCGACATCGGCCATCTGCAGGATGGGTAACGCCGCATCGATCATCGGCGGCGGACCACAGCTGTAGGCATCGGCTTGGTCTGTATCGTCCATTTCGAGCAGGTGACGACGGAGGACATCGTGGATAAAGCCGGTTTCCCCCGACCATCCGTCGCCTTCCTCGGGATGCGACAGGGCAGGGATGAATTTGAAGTTTGGCATCTTCGCTTCCAGGTCTGCGAACACTTCAATCTCGAAAAGATCCCGGGTGGTTCGCGCACCATAGAAGAACCGCACCGGTCGATTCTCGCCACTCGCCGCCTGGTCCATCAGGATCGATAGCAAGGGCGCCATCCCGGATCCACCACCGACCAGGATCATCGGACCTTCACGCTCTTCGCGTCGGAAGCAGGAGCCGTAAGGGCCTTTGACCGTCACGGTCTCCCCGATCTGCGCCTGCTCGATCGCAGTGGAGAAAGCGCCACTGGCATACTTCTTGATGATGAATTCAAGTCGGTTCGGTTCGGTTGGCGGGTTGCCCATCGAATAGGATCGGGTGACCTGTGCCCCGTGAAGCGTCAGGTCCGCGAACTGCCCGGCCCAGAACTTCATTGGCTGGTCGAGGTCGATGGCGATGCGGACGATATCGTGCGTCAACGGCTCGACCCGCGCGAGCTTCCCGGCAAATGCCTTTACCGCGATCGACTTAGCCAGAAGATCTTCGTCGAAGTTCAGCAGTTCGACCTCGATATCGCTATAGGCGAGGGTACGACACAGCAGAACCTGGCCACTTTCCCTTTCCGGGTCCGATAGGGCGAACGTCGAATATTTGAGCAGCTCGACATCCCCTTCGTTGAGAATGCACTTGCAGGCCGAGCATTGGCCTTCCTTGCAGCCGTGCGGCAAGGCAACGCCCTGGCGGAAGGCAGCGTCGAGGACGGTCTCCCCTTCCTCCACCTCCATCTCGATGCCGACCGGCTCCAGGCGCACCTTGTGAACCGCCGGCTGAGGCTTGAGCATTTCCTGTCCCATTTTAATTTCTCCTTGACGACTTTACTGCGTGACCGGGCGACGGCTCACGTTGCCGCCCGGTCTTGCAGGAGGATCAGATCCGGCGGATCGTGAACCCCTTCTTGTAGTCCTCGACATGCTTGATCTGCGCCTCAGGCGTCATTCCGCGCAGCGCCAGAAGCGGGCTGCGAATGGTGTGGCCACGGACGTGATCCAGGGTCCACATATCCTTCTCCTCGAACGACATGTGCGGCTGGGCGATCAGCGTCTTGCCGTCGGGACGGACGAAGCCCATGTCGACGATCGCGTCCGCGACATCCCATCCGTCGTAAACCTCTTCCCACTGGCGTCGGCCAGAGAAGCGGCCCATCGCAGGCGTCGGGCGGCCCTGATATTCCGAAGAGAACGCCTCCTGGTGGGTCCAGCGGTCGATCGGGCTGGCGTAGGTGAAGAGTTCGCCATCGACCTCCCCGGTGCAGAAGTCTTCGCGGATGACGGCGGGCACGAGGCTTGACCAGCAGCGATGCGGATAGACATAGCCAGTGTCGGCGAAGGTGATGAGTTCGCTACCAGGCTTGGACAGCTTCTCGTAATTCTCCCACCAGGCGCCGAACTCATTGTACCAGCCGGGATATTTTGACTCGAACCATTCGAAGTCGCGCTCGGTCTGCGCTTCGATACGCCAGAAGTTGGCCCACCAGCCGGCCGAGAAGAACTGGGCGACCTTATGGACATAGCCCTTCTTGACGATCGAGTCGAACGCCTCATGAACATCGTCATGATGAATCTTGATGCCGTATTTCTCAAGCGGCAGCATATAGGTGCGGTAATAATCCTCGAAAATCCAGCGGTGCCATAGTTCCGCGTAGCTCTCTTTGTTCTTGTCGCGGTTCTTGGTGCCGTACTCGATGATCGTGCCGATAGCGGCGTCAACGATCATGTGGTTCTGCCAGAAAGAGTAGCGAATGTCGCGCTCCAGCAGAAGGTGGTTCTCCGGCTCCTTTAGCACCGACATCAGCATCGAGTGTCCGTTGCCGATATGGCGGCTCTCGTCGCTCTGCACCGATAGGAACACGGTCGGCAGCGCATAGTCGCCGTTGCGGGCTGCTTCCGACGGCATGGCGACGAACAAAGTGTTGGTAAAAGCAGTTTCTGCTGCGACCTGGAGATAGATATTTGATGCGGTGATCGCGTCGCCGGTCAGAAACGCCTCGCCAAATTGACGACCGATCGTGGTCGCATAACATTTGCCGAACGCCTTTTCGGTAATATCGAATCCCGCCGGATCGATATAGTTCTCCATATACCATTTCTTGAGGTTCATCTGGATGGTCGAGTGGCGGAACTCGTCCACCATCTGCATCGTGAACCCGGTGCGCAGATGATCGCCCGGTGCCAATTGTCCAAGCGTTGCCATGGAGCGGGCGGCCGAAATCTCGGGGAAAGGAATGATCGCCAGGAATAGCTTCATCCATTCGATCCAGCGCGGCTCAACGTTGCGAAACATGTCGCCGCGCAGGGCTGCGTCCAGCGCCCCATAGACGCGGTTGTCCTTTTCCTCCTGCATGGGAAAATAGGATCGCAAAACCTGCTTCATCGGGTCACGGGGTGGCTTGGTGATCTTGTAGTCTGTCGGAAACGTCATCGCGTCCTGAACGTAGGACGGGGTCCAGCCAAGGTCCGCAATCAGTCTTGTCGCTTCGCTTATGCTGATGCCTTTCTGGCTGATGATCTTGTTGAGTGTAAGTGCCTCGGTCATTCCTGATCTCCATCCTTGTCCGCCCGGCCGGCGAACTTTTGCAACTTGCTTGTGATGAGTTGCCGATTGCTGGCCACCATCGGAACGGCAGCAGATCGTGGCCCGCCGCTCGATCACTGCCTAGCAACGTCCGTGCCATTTTTTAAAAAAGGGGGATTTGCTGCTCAACAGTGCGCCAAGTGCTCACATTGTCGCACGAAGTGGGACAGTATCTGGAACAAAGGTGTCGCAACACCGAGGTGCAGACGACACATATTATCTCTCGCCGCCGCCAACCGACCACAAGAATATCATTCCACTTTCGCGGCTGATCCATGATTTTGCACGGAATACAGCGATAGAGCGGGCAAGCCACAGAATTGGCACGCCCCTTGCTGAGTTACTCCGGAGAAGTGCCGCCAGGGCAACTCGATACCGAGCATCCAAGGGAGGATATCATGGCTCGTGCCGCAGGACGTCACTTTAAAGAGAGCTCGATGTCACCCGCGCCGATTGAAGCGCCGCTCATAAAGCCTGATCGAGAGGAAATCATGCAGACAACGCTTTATCGCTATCGCTGGAAGCTCATTCGGATTGGAGCGATCCTGCTGCTCTTCGGAGTTGCGAAGATCAGCCAGGCGCAGAGCGTCCCGGCGTCTGCGCCCATCTCGGGTACGAAGCTATTCGGACAGCAGTGCGGGACCTGTCATTCAGTCAAACCAGGGGAAGTGCGTGCTGGCCCGTCATTGGCCGGCATTATGGGAAAGACCGCCGGCAAGCAGGCAGGCTTTACCTACTCGCCCTCCCTGTCGCGCAGCGTAATGAAATGGAACGGCCCAAACCTCGATCGCTGGCTTACGAACAGCAACACGACGGTTCCCGGCAGTTTCATGAACTATCGTCAAGCAGACGCAGCGAAGCGCCGCGCGATCATCAACTATCTGACAACAGGCAAATAGCGAGGCGCGCCATGGCAAAAATCATTCACTCCATGATCCGCGTTCTTGACGAACGAAAATCTGCCGATTTCTATCGAGAAGCTCTCGGGCTTGAGATTGCAGACCGTTTCCCGTTCGACGGGTTCACACTTGTCTATCTGCGCAATCCCGAAAACGACGTAGAGATTGAACTCACGATCAACCATGATCGGACGGAGCCCTATACGCATGGAGACGGCTATGGCCACGTGGCCGTGGCGGTCGACGACCTCGACGCGGAGCATGCGCGGCTGGCTGCGAGCGGCATCGCTCCGCAGCCGATCAAGGAATTCTTTCGGGAAGGCGCCCTTATGGCGCGCTTCTTCTTCATCATCGATCCGGACGGATACAAAATCGAGGTACTGCAGACCCATGGTCGATATCGCTGAAACATTCGTCACACCGCATCACAGTATATCCCTGGAGCGCTTGCAATGAGACTCGTAGATAAGACAATAAAGCTGAACCGGAGATCTTTTCTCGGCAGTTCTGCTGGCGCCGCAGCCTTGGCCGGTGTTATCGGTACGTTCTCTGATGGCGGAGCTTTCGCCGCTACTCTAAAGAGCGTGAAGCCCGCGGCTGCACCGGCACTTCTGAAGGTCGCGCGTGATCTTTATCCGCATGATCGTCTTCCCGATGCCTATTACGAAACGGCAGTGACGACGATCGATGCCGGTGTGGCAGCGGACCAGGCCACGAAGACCTTGTTGTCGGATGGCGTGACTGCACTGGACGCGGCTGCGGTACGGCTCAAGGGACGCCCATATACAAAAATCGCGCCGGAAGCGGATCGCATAGCGGTGCTGAAATCGATCGAGGACACCCCCTTCTTCACGAAGATGCGGTCCGAGATGATTACCGCGCTCTACAACCAGCCAGAGGTCTGGACCAAACTTGGCTACGAGGGCTCCTCTGCTGAACTTGGCGGATATATCCACCGGGGATTTAACGACCTCGACTGGCTGCCAGCCTGAAAGCTGCCGTACATTCCGATCAGAGGATAAATATCATGGTCACAAGTTTCGACCTTAACGATGACAGCGTCGTCGTGGTCATCGGCTCGGGTGCCGGCGGGGGCACCCTGTCAAACGAGCTCGCCCAGAAGGGCGTAAAAGTCGTGTGCCTCGAAGCGGGCAGTCGGTATGAAATCCAGGATTTCGTCAACGACGAATGGGAAAGCTTCGCCCAGTTGGCATGGCGGGACAAACGAACGACCTCGGGCAGCTGGCGCGTCGCCAAGGATTTTCCCAATCTTCCCGCCTGGATCGTCAAAGCCGTGGGCGGAACGACCACCCATTGGGCCGGCGCATCGCTCCGCTTCCAGGATCATGAGTGGAAAGCACGCTCCACCTATGGCGACATTCCCGGCGCCGCTTTGCTCGACTGGCCTGTAACCGCCGAAGAAATGGCGCCTTGGTACGACAAAGCCGAATTCAAAATGGGCACGACCGGTACCAATGGCATCCCAAGGTTGCCCGGTAATAATAATTACAAGGTCCTGGCTGCCGGTGCAAAGAAGCTTGGCTATCAGGATTTTCATACTGGCAATATGTCGATCAACAGTCAGCCCCGGGATGGACGTGGCAGCTGCCAGCAGATCGGTTTCTGTTTCCAGGGCTGCAAATCCGGCGCCAAATGGTCGACTCTCTATAGCGAGATTCCGAAAGGTGAAGCGACCGGCAAGCTCGAAGTACGGCCCGACAGCCAGGTCATCCGCATCGAACATGATGCGAAAGGCAAGGCGACGGGCGTCGTCTATGCGGACCGCGAGGGCAAGATGTTCTTGCAAAAAGCACGGATCGTCGCAGTTGCCGGCAATTCCATCGAAAGCCCGCGCCTGCTGCTCAACTCGGCGAGTAACCTGTTCAAGGATGGGCTGGCCAATGGTTCTGGACAGGTCGGGCGCCATTATATGCGGCACACGACCGGGTCGGTATACGCGACCTTCGATAAGCCCGTGCACATGTATCGCGGCACGACGATGGCCGGCATCGTTCGAGATGAGGCGCGCAACGATCCAAAGCGCGGTTACGTCGGCGGGTTCGAGTTGGAAACCATCTCGCTCGGTGTGCCCTTCACCGCGGCCTTCCTCAACCCCGGCGCATGGGGCAGAGACGTTTCGTCCGCACTGGATAGTTACGACCATATGGCCGGTCTATGGATCGTGGGGGAGGATTTGCCCCAGGCAAACAACCGGGTCACCTTGAACGCGTCCGAAAAGGACAGATTTGGGATGCCGATCGCGAACGTCCATTACGATGACCATCCCAACGACGAGGCGATGCGGAGCCATGCCTTTCGCCAGGGAGCCGCGCTTTATGAGGCGGTGGGCGCCAAACGCACGATCCTGACGCCGCCTTATCCGTCGACCCATAATATGGGAACCAATCGGATGAGCGACAAACCGGAAGAAGGCGTCGTCAACAAATGGGGACAGACCCATGAGGTCAAGAACCTGTTCATTTCTGATGGCAGCCAGTTCACCACCAGCGCAACTGAAAATCCGACCCTGACAATCGTCGCCCTGGCCATCCGTCAGGCCGATCACATCGCCGGTTTGATGGCGCGCAACGAAATCTGAAAATCTCGACGCCATCACGGCGGCAGGCTCTGTTGCAAAAATCGTGAAGCTTGAGCATGCTTGGCGGAGATTGGACGGA
>NZ_JBGMOE010000023.1:0-2448 GCF_041424195.1 Tardiphaga sp.
GCCGTCAGGCAGAAAATCCACTTAACCCGCTGTGCAGTTTTGCCAGGCCACCTCTCTGTGTGCGTCCTCCGACTTTGTCGGTGGAAATCTCGATCAGGGGCTTACTCGCACTTTCGAAGCAAGACTTATAGCGAGGTTATCAAGTTTACAGAAAAACGATAAACTAGCATAACCTCGCTATAGATCCTCGACGCAACCCTTTCGCGCCTGGCGTCGGCACTCGGCCTCCGGAGTTGGCGGGACGCGATGCGCTGCTTGAGCGCAACGCGGTCGCACTCGACCGGATTCGCGCGGCGCGCGCAGCACGCCCGAGCGTCCTCTATGGTCTGCGCGGTGTGGGCAAGATTGTTTTGCTCACGGTGATGCGTGACGCGGCCGAGGGTGAGGGCATGGCGATCGTTGCTATCGAGGCTCCAGAGAACCGATCCCTTCCCGGTATCCTCGTAGGTCCGGCCCGGATCGTAAGGTTTCGGCACGAACAGATTATAGCGCAGCAGCTTCCCCGTCGCCGGATCATCGAACTCGAACTGACCAAAATCGTCGACGATCAGGTTCTTGACCTGCGTCGTCGCGACGGCGCTTCCGCGGGATTGCGCGACCGTGGCGGAAGCCGGCGGCCAGGTCGTGTCGTAGGTCGGAATGTCGCCGGCCTTGCCGGGACCGCCGCCGCTGCCCTGCGTCGCGACTTTGCGGGCCAGGCCCGCATTTTCGTCTTCCGGCGAAAGCATCACGATGACGAATTTTCCTTCCGGCGCTCGCTCGGCCGGATCGGCAGAGATGCTGGCAAAAACGCTCGTGACGGTGCGTCCTGCCACGTTGAATGACCCCGGCGACAGCTTCGATGCTTTGACCGGCTCGTCATACTCAACCGCAACAGCCGTGAACCTGGCGCCGTCGCCAAAGACTTGGGTGATCGCTGTCGCACCCTTGGCACGTGCCGCCTTGGCCCGCGCCAGCGCGGGCACCGTGATCGCCCCGACTACCCCGCTTCCTACCGCCATGATAAGAAAATTTCGACGTGACTGCATGGTGATTTCCTGTTTCTCCGTCTCTGGTCATCAGGCCGCACTGCAGCAGACGATCACATCTCGCCGTGATCGACACCATCATGTTCATGCAGACCCATTGCATTGATAGCGTCGGCCCGCTGGAGCGGCTATGCATGCTCCCTATCAACAGCCACGGAGGACCATCCAAATGAATAACAATGAACTCGCTGAAAACCTCGCCAGTGCGACCGGTTCGACCAAGGCGGATGCCCGCAAAGCTGTTGAGCTGGTTTTCGCTGCTATCGCCGATGCAGCGGCGAAGGGCGAGGACGTCAGCCTGAACGGTTTCGGCAAGTTCAAGGTGAAGGACGTGCCCGCCCGCCCAGGTCGTAACCCCGCCAATGGCGAGACCATCACGATTGCAGCCTCCCGTAAACTCACCTTCACCGTGGCGAAGGCCGTCAAGGACAAGCTTAACGGCTGATTGCCTGGGGGCGCTTCGTCACCTCTGGATCGAGGCGTCCCTAGCTTCCTCTCGATGGCTCACGCCAGGAGCGCTTCTCGCAGAACAGCCAGACTCGCCTCATGCCTTCCCGGCTGCGCCTCCTGGAACTTGCGGATGTGCATCAGCTTGAACTGCGGCGCCGGTAAGTCGCGGATCGCCGGCAAGGGATAACTTCCCAAACCGGTTCCCCTCCCTCGAAGCTCTCGAGGAACCGGCGATCGTCGGCGACAAGGGTGGCGTGGATCGCATCTACCAGGCGATCGAGCGTCTGCTCGTGATCGTCATAGCTGAAAGGCTCGAAGGGCATTCCCTCGAACTGGGCCTTTAATGTTGCGTCCTGGTCCTTGCGCCTCGGGCGGAGAAGCTCCGCGACCGGACGGCTGTGACTGACCAGAGCCGCGACGAACCCGTGACGAACCTCCGCTGTGAGGCCCTCCCCTCCAGCAGACGCCTCACATCGAACAGATCACGCGGATGCTGCCGGTCGAGCACGGCGCAGATCTTGCCGCCAAAAAGCTCCCCGTGCGAGATGCAGCGCGCCTCGACGAAGGCTTCGAACCTCTCCTGCACGCGATCCGAGCTGGGAAGGTCGCGGAGAGGAAGGAGTTGGCCGCGCAGGGTGGGGTTCACCTCCACCTTGATCTGGGTCTTGTCGCGCTGGCAGTTGAGCTTGATCTCCATTCCTTCCTGGCCCTGTCGCGTCATCGTGACCCGGGTTGGAGGCAGACGCCGCTCGATTTCGGATTTGATCCGAGCAAGCGCCTCACCGATCGCGCGCAAGGACCGGGTGCGGTCCTCGACCGGGAGATAGGTCAGGTCGATATCGACCGATAGCCGCGGAAGATCCCACTCGAACAGGTTGATGGCCGTGCCGCCCTTGAGCGCGAAAACCTCCTCGGCTGTTGATTTCCACTGAGAAGTGACCCGGGTTTTCCATCGAGAAGTGACCCGTCT
>NZ_JBGMOE010000024.1:0-2396 GCF_041424195.1 Tardiphaga sp.
ATATGGCAGCGTGACTCACAACCCAACGCCTCCGGTAGACCCGGCGCGGTTCACTTCCGTGCCTTTCGGGGCAATTATTTGATCCCCGCGGGCACCGTGGGGACGATCTCGTATCGGTACAAACGGATTACCAAGCAATTGAACAAGGACTTCTGGAGCACCGAGTCCGAAATCGCGCATAGCCTCTATGTCGGCTCCTATGGCCGGGACACAGCCGCTCGTGGCGTCAGCGATTTGGACGTGGCGTTCCTCCTACCATCGTCTATCTATTACCAATACGACGCTTATCAGAGCAACGGGCAGTCGGCGCTCCTTCAGGCGGTGAAGAACTCCCTCAACCGCACGTATGCCAATTCCTTTACCGGCGCGGACGGCCAGGTTGTCGCGCTAAATTTCGATGATGGGATCAGGTTCGAGATTTTGCCCGTGTTCGACAATAAAGCGGGCACTTTTACTTTCGCCGACTCCAATGGGGGCGGAAGCTGGCAAACGTGCGATCCGCGCCGGGAAATGTTGGAGTTTCTAGCGCGTGACAAGGCTACGAACGGCAATCTCAAGGGCATCGGGCGCATGGCCCGCATTTGGCGTGACTACCATAGCGTCCCGATTGGAGGCATGCTTATCGATACACTCGCGTACCAGTTTATCGCAAGCTGGCCCCACCGCGACAAGTCGTATCTCTTTCACGACTATCTCGTGCGCGATTTCTTCCTATACCTATCCAACATCGACAGATCCCAGACCTATTGGCGTGCCCCTGGTAGTGGCTCTAACGTGTATCGAAAGGGCAACTTTCAGACGCCGGCAGCGACAGCCTACCAAACCGCGCTGAGTGCTATACATCACGAGTCCAACGACCGGCCCGTCACCGCGCGGAACAAGTGGAGAGAGATTTTTGGATCTACCTATTCGTAACGAGGACGCGCTGCTCGCGCAGGTTCGGGAATGCTTCGGACGGGTCGTGTACTCACATAAGACCCACGAGAAGCAGGGCGATATCTGCGCGGCCACTCTTCGTCGGTTCAAGATCGCCCAGATCGCACTAGCGGCGGTTACAACCTCGGGCACGCTGGCGATCCTCTTCACCGATCAGTTCTGGTTAAAGCTCGTCACTGCCTCGGTTTCGCTGATTACCCTATTCGTTTCAGGCTACATGAAGGGGTTTGACCCCGGAGCGACAGCGCAGAAGCACCGCGATACCGCCGCTGACCTTTGGGCGATACGGGAGTCCTACCTCTCCCTGCTTGCCGATATGAAGGCCGGGGCGATCGGCAACGACGTCGCTCGGGAACGGCGGGATAGCCTGCAAGCCGCCCTGGCAGCGATATACAAGTCAGCGCCGGGCACCAACTTAGAAGCCTATCGCATGGCGCAGAAGGGACTACAGTCGCTGGAGGACTACACGTTCAACGAGGGTGAGATCGACAAGTTTCTGCCTGGGCCGTTGAAGCGCGGCGACTAGCGGCCAACGCTAGCGCAAGCAGCAAGACTACCGCCGGAGAAGCCTGATACTGGTTCACCCGCACATAGACTTATCTGGCCTTCACGTGGCGAAATGCGTTTAGCATCTTGAGCAGCCAAGTCGCGCGAATCTAGCAGCCCGGGCCGTCCCGCTTGGTTGGGGTAAATAGATGCCGACCATTCAAATCATGCTGGTGGGTGGGTGGGTGGGTGGGCGAGCCCGCCCATTAGGTGCTCGGCGTAGCGAGCCTGCATCGAATGCGCGCGCGGCCGTTAAGTCCTGCTTCTCGCCGTATCCTCGTCATTGATCCAGCCTACTAAAGCCCTGACTGACTCATATCAAAGAGCGTCTGAAGCTGGAAACCGGGCAGGGCGCTCTGAGTGTCTGCTTGTGGGTCAGAATGGCGCGGCGTCTCAAGGTAGCGGCAGAAGGTGGGCGGCCCGATCTAACTCCGGCGTCGACATCGGCGGCTCGCCATAGGCGTCCATCAGGTCGTTCTAAAAGCCGCGCAGCAACTCTCGCCGCTACGCCGTGCCATTGGGCTCCACGGAGGGGCGGCGTCGTTGGTTGAGTGCGCCGGTCGGGGTACGTGCTTTCGGCTGGCGTTCTAGTTCGGTATCGGGTCGGACGCGCAATCGTCCCAAACCAGAGATCACGAGATAATCTGCACTGCGCTTGACATCGGACTTACTATATATATATCGGGTTGTGATATATGTTCAGTCATGTCGACGTCCTTCTCTTGGTCGAACGCGCGCGCGTGTATCCGATGGAATGCGGCTGGCAGGTTGTCATCCGCGCCGATCTTGTCGATCCAACGCCGCAGCAGCCGCACGGTCTGGACTATGCGATCATCCTGCAGGACGAGCGCGGGGACCGGATCTGACCTGCCCCCGTCGAGTGGACCGGGTTGATTGTTAGTGGATTATGCTCG
>NZ_JBGMOE010000025.1:0-19115 GCF_041424195.1 Tardiphaga sp.
AAAACTACTTTGCCAACGCCGGATACGCTTCAATAAAAACGTGAAACGCTCTAGGGAATGATCCAGATCCATGCCGAAAAAAACCGGCCGCGGATTGCTCCGCGGCCGGTTTGTTATTGTCGCTTCAGCCGGCAGCCTGGGCTGCCGGTGCGCGATCAGTTCGCGCCGATATCGACGTCCTTGGTTTCCGGCAGGAAGAAGATGCCGATCACCACGGTGATTGCCGCGAAGATGACGGGATACCAGAGGCCGGCATAGATATCGCCGGTCGAAGCCACGATGGCGAAGGCGGTCGCCGGGAGAAGTCCGCCGAACCAGCCGTTGCCGATGTGGTAGGGCAGCGACATCGACGTGTAGCGGATCTTGGTCGGGAACAGTTCGACCAGCATCGCCGCGATCGGTCCGTAGACCATGGTCACGAACAGCACCAGGACGAACAGCAGTCCGATCACCGCCGCAACCTGCGGACGGAAGATGTCGAAGGGGTGCGCCATCTTCACGATCTGCGCGTCGCCCGCCTTGGGATAGCCCGCCGCCTGAACCGCTGCGAGAACCTGCGGGTTCGACGCAGCCGCGGTGTAGGGCACATCCTTGCCGTTGACGACGACCTTCACGCCCGAGCCTGCTGCACCATAGGAGGTCGAGTATTTGACCGATGATGAGGCGAGATAGGCGCGGGCCGTGTCGCAAGGCGTGGAGAACACGCGGGTGCCGACCGGGTTGAACAGATCGCCGCACAGAGCGGGATCTGAAACGACTTCCACCTTCACGCTCTCGATCGCCTTTTCCAGCGTCGGGTTGGCGTTGGTGGTGATCATCCGGAAGATCGGGAAGAAGGTCAGCGCCGCGATCAGGCAGCCTGCCAGAATGATCGGCTTGCGGCCGATCTTGTCGGACAGGGCGCCCCAGAACACGAAGAAGCCGGTGCCGAGCAGCAGCGACCACGCGATCAGGAGGTTCGCGGTGTAGCCGTCGACCTTGAGGATCGATTGCATGAAGAACAGTGCGTAGAACTGGCCGGTGTACCAGACGACGCCCTGGCCCATCACGCCGCCGAGCAGGGCGATCAGCACGATCTTGGCATTGTTCCAGTTGCCGAAAGCTTCAGTCAGCGGGGCCTTGGAGCCCTTGCCTTCGTCCTTCATCTTCTGGAACACGGGCGATTCATTCAGCCGCAGACGGATCCAGACGGAAACGCCGAGCAGCACCACTGACACCAGGAATGGCACGCGCCAGCCCCAGGCGGCGAATTCGGGTTCGCCGAGAATCGTACGGGTGAACAGGATCACCAGCAGCGACAGAAACAGGCCGAGCGTCGCGGTGGTCTGAATGAACGATGTGTAGTAGCCGCGCTTGCCGGGCGGCGAATGCTCCGCCACGTAGGTCGCCGCACCGCCATACTCGCCGCCGAGCGCAAGGCCCTGCAGCAGGCGCAGGCCGATCAGGATGATCGGAGCCGCGATGCCGATGGTCGCTGCGTTGGGCAGGATGCCGACGATGAAGGTCGACAGGCCCATGATGAGGATGGTGACGAGGAATGTGTACTTGCGGCCGACGATGTCGCCGACGCGTCCGAACACGATGGCGCCAAACGGACGAACGATGAAGCCCGCGGCGAAGGCCAGCAGTGCGAAGATGTCGCGCGTGGCCTGATTGAACATCGGCAGTTTGGTGGCGGGATCGATCACGCCGAAGAATTGTGCGCCGATGATGCCGGCCAGCGAGCCGAACAGGTAGAAGTCGTACCACTCGAAAACAGTGCCGAGCGATGACGCGAAGATGACGAAGCGTTCGTCCTTCGTCATCCCTTGGGCTTTCGCCGATGTTGCTGCGATGGTGGACATGTTTGAATCGCTCCCCGAATCCGTTGCAAAATTTATTGTGGCTTCTCGCTCGCTGCGCCGAACGTCGGTCGGCTCAATGCAGAGAACTTCGATGCAAAAGGTAGCATTGCGGAGAAATGCGACCCAATACGACTTTAGGCCGTGCGCAAGGGGGCTGTGCGCAGACGCCGCAGTAACGCAAATGCGCTGGCGAACATGCGTATTGCGTCGCACAATGGTCCGCGTTCACCAATTTACCGCGTAGCAGTATTGGGTGCTTGCAAGACGTTGTCGCGCGGGAGACACTTGTGGCGAAATGCGCTTTTGCGCGTCGCCTCAACGCGGTCGCTGGTTTGCCGCAAGATTTTTGCATGGATTTTGATGACCGTTATCGCTCCCTCGCGCCTCATTATTGCCGACGATCATCCGTTGTTCCGCGGTGCATTGCGGCAGGCGGTCAGTAGCGTGCTGCCGACCACCACGGTCGATGAAACCGGTACGTTCGAGGATCTGACCAAACTGCTGGAACAGAATTCCGACGTCGATCTGATCTTGCTCGATCTGTCGATGCCGGGGATATCAGGGTTCTCCGGACTGATTTACCTCCGTGCGCAATACCCCGCGATCCCGGTGGTCATCGTATCGGCCAGCGACGATGTCGGCACGATACGGCAATCGCTGGACTTCGGCGCGTCAGGCTTCATTCCGAAGCGGTTCGGCGTCGATACGTTGCGCGATGCCATCGTGAAGGTGATGGATGGCGACGTCTGGGTTCCGCCGGATGTCGATATGTCCGCCGCAGCCGATCCGGAAATGAGCAAGCTGCGCGATCGGCTGGTGACACTGACGCCGCAGCAGGTCCGCGTGCTGATGATGCTGTCGCAAGGACTGCTCAACAAGCAGATTGCCTATGAGCTTGGCGTGTCCGAGGCGACCATCAAGGCGCATGTCTCGGCGATTCTGCAGAAGCTCGGCGTCGAGAGCCGCACCCAGGCCGTGATAGCTGCCGCGAAGATCGCCGGCGGCCAGTGGCGTCAGGGCGAGCAGGCCCCGCAATAATCGGACTATTCCGCCGCGATCATCTGCTGCGTGCGCCACTGCCCGAGCAGTGCGCGCAGCGACGCCGGCTTCACCGGCTTGTTCAGCACCGCGATCTTGTCCTGTCGGGCAGCGGATTGCACATGCGGGCTGCGGTCTGCGGTGATCAGGATGGCCGGGATGTCCTTGCCGAAACGGTTGCGGATTTCCCGGATCGCGGCGACGCCGTTGCCGCGGTCGAGATGATAATCGACCAGCAAGCCCGTGAGACGGCGGCCTGACCCCTGGATTTCGGCAATGGCATTCATCGCGGCTTCCGGATCGGGGACCGCGACGACCTCGGCTCCCCAGGCTTGCAGCAGCGTCTTCATGCCGTCGAGGATCGCCGCGTCGTTCTCGATGCAGACGACGAGCGTGCCCGACATCGGCGACTTCGACAGTGGCGTCGCGCTGGTAACCGCGGTGGTGTGATTTATCGCCTTGGCGACGGGCACCGTCACCGAGAAGAACGAGCCGCCGCTACGATTGGAATCCAGCGCGATGCCGTGATTGAGCACATGCGCGAGGCGCTTGACGATCGACAGGCCGAGTCCGAGGCCGCGCGCGATCCGCGCGCCCTGTTCGAGCCGGTGAAATTCCTTGAAGATCTCGCCGCGCTTGAGAATCGGAATGCCAACGCCGGTATCGTAGATGCCGATCTGCAAGGCCTTGCCGCGGCGCCGGCAGCCGACCAGCACGCGGCCATGCGGCGTGTATTTGATCGCGTTCGAGATCAGGTTCTGCAGCAGGCGCCGCAGCATCAGGCGGTCGGATTCGACCGGCAGCGAGCACGGCACGAAAGTAAGCTTGACGCCGCGGGCACGCGCAATCGGGGCATATTCGATCTCGAGCGAGCGCATCAGGTCGCCGATACGGAAGCTCGAAATCGCGGGGCTCATGGCGCCTGCATCCAGGCGCGAGATGTCGAGCAGGGCGCCGAGGATTTCCTCGATGGCCTCCAGCGAGTCGTCGATATTCTCGACCAGCCGCGCGTCCTCGCCGCCACTCTTTCGTTCGACCAGGCTGGTGACATAGAGACGGGCGGCATTGAGCGGCTGCAGAATGTCGTGGCTGGCGGCGGCCAGAAAGCGGGTCTTGGAGATGTTGGCGTCTTCCGCGGTGCTCTTGGCGAGCGCCAGTTCGGAGTTCAGTCGCGTGAGTTCTTCGGTGCGGTCGCGGACGCGCTTTTCCAGCGTGGCATTGGCGCGCTCCAGCGCTTCTGCTGCCTCGAAGCTGGGCGTGACGTCGGAGAAGGTGAGCACGAGCCCGCCATCCGGCATCTTGTTGGTGCGCACCTCGATGACGATCTGGCGGTCCTGGAGACGCTCCAGATAGGGCTCGCCCTCGGTCGTGTAGGCAGCCAGCCGCGCCTGGGTCAGTGTTTCGTTGTCGCCGTAAGGCGATGCGCTCTGGATACCGATGAACTCCAGAATCTCGCGAAGGGGAATACCGATCTGGACGATCTGCGGCGGCAGGCCGAGCAGCTCACCGAACTGCCGGTTCGAGACGATGAGCTGCAGGTCAGGATTGAAGACCGCGATGCCTTGGCGGACGTGGTTGAGTGCGGTCTGCAGGATCTCGCGATTGAAATGCAGCGCCGCATGGGAATCGTCGAGCAGTTTCAGGGCAGCCTTGGCCGAGACCGTGCGCTTGCGCAGCAGCAGCGACATCACCATGCGGGATGAAGCTGCGCCGATCGATGAAGCGATCAGATATTCTGCATGCTGCAGCAGTTCGAAATCCGCCGGCGCAGCCGGATCGAGATCGACACGGCGACGCGTGGCGAACGCATCGAAGGATTCACGCGCGCGGTCCGGGCCGAGATATTGGGTGACGGTGCTGAGGATATCCTGCACCGTCACCGTGGTCCGCCAGCGCCGGAATGCCGGTGTGATCGGCGCCAGCGTGTTCGGCACAAAAACATCGGCCTGCAGTCGTTCGATCGACGACGGCGCCCGCATCAGCGAGAGCACGATATAGGTCAGGATATTGAGCGACAGACTCCACAGAGTGCCGTGCAGGAGCGGCGGCAGCTCGGTGCCGAGCAGGTCCTGCGGCCGCAACGCCTCGATACCGAACGGGCCGTGCTGCAGGAACAGGACACCCGCGGTGCTGCCTTCCAGAAAGCTCGGGATGAACAGCGTATAGGCCCAGACGATGAAGCCGACCACCATGCCACCCATGGCGCCGCGGGCAGTGGCGCGTCGCCAGATCAGCCCGCCGAAGAAAGCCGGAGCGAGTTGTGCGATGGCGGCAAATGACAGCAGGCCGATGGCGGCCAGTTGCGTATTGCCGAGCGCGCGAAAATAGAAATAGGCCATCACCATGATGGCGAAGATCGAGAAGCGCCTTGCCTTCAGCAGGAAGTTGCCGAAGTCGGTCCGCTCATTCTGCGTCTGCGGTCCGCGCCGCAAGACCAGAGGCAACACGATGTCGTTGGACACCATGATGGCCAGCGCAACGCATTCGACGATCACCATCGCGGTGGCGGCCGACAAACCACCGATGAACACCGCCATGCTGAGCGCGTCGGAGCCGGCCTCGATGGGCAGCGCCAGCACATACATGTCGTTGTCGACGGCGCCGAACGGAAAGGTCACGAGGCCGGCAAGGGCGATCGGAATCACGAACAGGTTGATGGCGATCAGATAGGTGGGAAATATCCAGCGCGCGCGGCTTACTTCGGAGTCGCTGGAATTCTCGACGACGCTGACATGGAACTGCCGGGGCAGCAGCACGATGGCGCAGAACGACAGCAGCACCATCGTGAGGAAATTGCCGAATGACGGCACATAGTTGATGGCGCGCATCGCCTCGGGTGTCTTCATTGCGCGCTCGAACAGCTCCGAGGGGCCGAACATCCAGAATGTCACGAAGGCGCCGGCGGTGATGAACACGACCAGCTTGATGATGGATTCGGTGGCCACGGCGAGCATCAGGCCGTGCTGATGCTCGGTCGCATTGGTCTGCCTTGTGCCGAACAGCACGGCAAACATCGCCATTGCGAGCGTTACGACCAGTGCCATGTCGCCGACAATGGGAACGCCGGCAATGGCCTTGTCGTCGCCGAGGATGGTTTCCAGCGAGGACGCCACGGCCTTCAATTGAAGCGCGATATAGGGCACCGAACCGATGATGGCGATGACCGCGACGGTGGCGGCGACGGCCTGGCTCTTGCCGTAACGTGCGGCGATGAAGTCGGCGATCGAAGTGATGTTCTGGGTCTTGGCGAGATGGATCACGCGCCGCAGCACGGACGAGAAGAAGGCAAAGAACAGGATCGGGCCGACATAGATGGCGAGGAAATCCACGCTGGTCCGGCTGGCCACGCCGACCGAGCCGAAGAACGTCCATGAGGTGCAATAGATCGCCAGCGACAGGGGATAGATGACCGCTTTGGCGCGGCCGCTCTGGAACAGCGCGATCCGGTCGCCATAGCTGGCGACGCAAAACAGAAATCCGATGTAGCTGAGGGCGGCAACAATCACGCCCCAGTCGTGCAGCATCGTGCGTGCTCCCTTTGGCGGCCCGAAGCCCGTCCGTCGGGCGAAAATCTAGCCCGTTGCGCCGGTGCAGGCGACAGGGATTTGGCCGGATGCCAGGGAATGCCGGATCGTCGTTAAATCCAGCGCGGGCCGAAAAACGCGACCAGGATGATGAACAGCCACGCGGTCACGCCGGCCAGCAAAGCGAGGCGGTAATCGAACGTGCCGACCGTGAGGTAGCAGATGCCGAGAAAAGCGAGATAGGCAGGGATGGTCCTGGCCCCGGCCATGCAGGCTTCCCGGAAGCCTGCGCTGTCGCCTTTGGCGCCGACGATGAGCAGCGCAATGATCGCGAAGGTCGGAAACAGCGGCAGAATGCCGGGCAGCGTGTTGCCCCGTTTGGACAGCCAGGCAATCAGGGCGGTGAGCAGTCCGCCGAGAATGCCCTTCCAGATGATGTCCACGATGGATCGCCTTTGTTTCACCCTCCCCTGAAGGGGGAGGGTCGATGGGCGCAAAGCGCACATCGGGGTGGGGTGAAGCCGCAGGCGATGGCGTGTGTGGTTTCACCCCGCCCCGTCTCGCGCATCACGCTTCGCGTGATGTTCGCCGACCCTCCCCCTCCAGGGAGGGTAAGGATTACTCCGCCGCCAGCGCCTTGGTGCGCAGCGGCAGGCCGAGCTCATCCCACACCTGCAGTAGCGATTCTGCGAGGTGGTCGATCAGCACGTCGTCGTGATAGGGCGACGGCGTGATGCGCAGGCGCTCGGCGCCCTTGGCGACGGTCGGGTAGTTGATCGGCTGGATGTAGATGCCGTGATCTTCAAGCAGCAGATCGCAGGCCTTCTTGCAGAGCTCGGCATCGCCGACGAAGACCGGCACGATATGGGTGTCGGTGGACATCACGGGAATGCCGGCGGCGGTGAGAATGGCCTTGAGCCGCGCGGCGCGATCCTGGTGACGCTCGCGCTCCCAGTTCGAGCTCTTCAGGTGCTTGATCGCCGCGGTCGCTGCCGAACAGATCGCCGGCGGCAGCGCGGTGGTGAAGATAAAGCCCGGCGCATAGGACCGCACGGCATCGACGATGTCCTTGCTGGCGGCGATATAGCCACCGAGGCAGCCAAAGGCTTTGGCGAGCGTGCCTTCGAGCACGTCGATGCGATGCATCACGCCGTCGCGCTCGGCAATGCCGCCGCCGCGCGGGCCGTACATGCCGACGGCATGGACCTCGTCCACATAGGTCATGGCGCCATAGCGTTCGGCGAGATCGCAGATCGCAGCCAGCGGGGCGACGTCGCCGTCCATCGAATACAGGCTCTCGCAGGCGATCAGCTTCGGCCGCGCGGGATCGGCGGCCTTCAGCAGTTCCTCGAGATGCGCGACATCGTTATGGCGGAATACGACGCGGTCGCAGCCGGCCTGCCGGATGCCTTCGATCATCGAATTGTGGTTGAGCGCGTCTGACAGGATCAGGCAATTCGGCATCAGCTTGGCGAGCGTTGAAATGCCGGTCTGGTTCGACACATAGCCCGAGGTGAACAGCAGCGCGGCCTGCTTGCCATGGAGGTCAGCGAGTTCTTCCTCGAGCTGCACCAGCGGATGATGGGTGCCTGCGATGTTGCGGGTGCCGCCGGCGCCGGTGCCGACACGGGTCGCCGTCTCGACCATGGCGCCGACCACTTTCGGATGCTGGCCCATGCCGAGATAGTCGTTGGAGCACCAGATCACGACATTCCGCGGGCCTTGCGGCGCGTGCCATACGGCATGCGGGAACCGACCGGCAATGCGCTCGAGATCGGCGAAGACGCGATAGCGGCGCTCGTCATGCAAACGATTGAGCGCGTCACTGAAGAACTTGCTGTAATCCATCGCAAAAGACCCAAAACGGAACCCGAACCCTGCGTCAGGTTGCGTTTTAGAGCTTTTCCAGCTTGGCTGTCGAGGCGCAATTGGTCAATTTGACCACCTGCCGTGGCTTTTGATGTGCATCAAGAGCCTGAGGGCATTCACGAATTTTGCTGCGCTGCAGGTTACGTCGCCGTGAACCGCAGCATGCCGTCGGCGCCCAGTGTCGAGGTGAGCCGCTTCTGCGCCAGCATGTGATTGACGTGGGCAATCAATTCGCCGGCGGCAAATCCGGTCTGATGGGCGTCCAGCTTGTGCTTGTGAAACACCACCGGCACCAGTTGGGCGGATGTCTTGCCGGTGTTCTTGCACGCGGCGGCGATCATCTGGCAGCGTTCTTCGTGATGGTCGGCGAGCTGCTTGATGCGGATCTTGAGGCCGTGAAACGGCACGCCGTGACCGGGCAGCACAAGCACATCGTCGGGCAGCGTATCGGCGAGACGCTTCAGCGAGCGCAGATAGGAGCCGAGTGAATTTTCGTCGGGCTCATGCGCCCAGACGCTGACATTCGGCGAGATCTTGCTGAGCACCTGATCGGCTGACAGGAACAGCTTCTCGGCTTCGCAATACAGCATCACCTGATCCGGTGAATGGCCGGCGCCGGTGAGCACACGGAAGGTGCGCGTGCCGATCACGAGATCGTCGCCATCGGACAGCCGGCGATAGGCGGCCGGCAGCGGCACCGTCTTCTTCAGATACTCCTGGCCGCGGCCGAGCAATTGCTCGGTGATATCTGCATCCATGCCGTGGCGATGGAAGAACTGCCGCATATTGACGACGCGCTCTTCGGTGCGGCGGTTCTGGTGATAGACGCCCTGCAGATATTCGACCTGCGACATATAGAAGGGGCAGTCGAACCGCTGCACCATCCAGCCGGCCTGGCCGACATGATCGGGATGCGCGTGGGTGACGATCACCTTGCTGATGGGTTTGCCTTTCAGCGGACCTTCGAACAGCTTCGTCCATGCAGCGATGGTCGCGTCATTGCCGATGCCGGTATCCACCATGGCCCAGCCGTCACCGTCGGCGAGCAGATAGATGTTCACGTGGTTGAGGCGGAATGGCAGGTCGAGCCGGATCCAGAGAACGCCCGGGGCGATTTCGACCACCTGATCGGTCCCGGGATGGTTTTCCCAGGGATAGCGGAGGTCCGTACCTGAAAAGGCTTGGGCTGGCTTTGTGCTGGCGTCTGGTTTCGAATGCATCGGTTCTGTCACAATGTCCTTTTCATCCGGCTTAGCGGGCCAAGGACCCCTGCGCCAGCACAAATTCGGCTGGCGCAGGGCATGGGTTTATGCGCTGGCGCGCATATCGGCCTGAGCCGAAGCGGTATTTGGCAGAGCTGGCGTGTTCTTTCCGCTCACCTCGTCGAGCCGCGAGGTCATGCCGAGCCGGTCCAGCAGGTTGGCGTCACGATCGGTCTGCGGGTTCTTCGTGGTCAGCAGCACGTCGCCGATGAAGATCGAATTGGCACCGGCGACAAAGCACAGCGCCTGCAATTCATCGGTCATATATTGCCGTCCGGCGGAAAGCCGCACCACGCTCTTCGGCATCATGATACGCGCCACGGCAATCATGCGGACCAGCGCGATCGGATCCGGGCGCTTGGCGGTGTCGTTGACCGGCACGCCCTTTACCTCGTTCCACATATTGATCGGCACGCTGTCCGGATGATGCGGCAGGTTCGCCAGCAGCATCAGCATGCCCAGACGATCCTCGACCTGCTCGCCCATGCCAATGATACCGCCGCAACAGGTCTTGAGGCCGGCATGGCGCGCCCGCGCCAATGTCTCGATGCGATCTTCCATCGTGCGCGTGGTGATGATCTTGCCGTAGAATTCCGGCGAGGTGTCGACATTGTGATTGTAGAAATCGAGACCGGCGTCCTGCAGGCGTTTGGCCTGATCTTCCGTGAGCATGCCCAGCGTCGCGCAGGTCTCGAGGCCGAGATCCTTCACCGCGCTGACCATGTCGCAGACGCGGTCGAGATCCTTGTCCTTGGGGTTGCGCCAGGCCGCCGCCATGCAGAAACGGCTCGCACCGGCATCCTTGGCGCGCTGCGCCGTGGCAACCACGGCGTCGCGATCCATCAGTTTGGTTGCCTTGACGTCGGTGTTGTAGTGGGCGCTCTGCGAGCAGTAACCGCAGTCTTCCGCGCAGCCGCCGGTCTTGATGCTGAGCAGGCTCGCGGTTTCGACGTGATTCGGATCGAAATTGCTGCGGTGGATGCTCTGCGCCTGGAAAATCAGGTCCGCAAACGGCAAGTCATACAGGGCCTGGGCTTCATGACGCTGCCAGTCGTGGCGCGGTTCAGTCGACGTCCATGCATTGGTTGATGGGGGCATTCACGCAATCCTTATAACCTGCGCAGCCGCCGATCATGGGCTGCTGCGAAAGCAGTCCATGATTTTGAGGGTCGGAGCAATAACGCTGGCCGGGTGCAGCCATGCGCTGGATTGTCGCCTTAGGCCGCGCGGATGCTCGACAGGAATTCGTCGATTTCACCGCGAAGAACGTCGGCCTCGCGGCGCAGTTCACCCGAGGCGCCGAGCACGTCGTTGGCAGCCGTGCCGGCCTGCGTCGATGCATCGCTGACGCCGATGATGTTGCTCGACACTTCGCTGGTGCCGCCGGCAGCGTGCTGGATGTTGCGCGCGATCTCGCGCGTCGCCGCACCCTGTTGTTCGACGGCCGTGGCGATGGCAGCGCTCACATTGTTGATCTCGGCGATGGTCTGCCCGATGTTGCGGATCGCACCGACGGCGGTGGAGGTGACCTGCTGCATCGAGACGATCTGCGTGCGAATCTCGTCGGTGGCCTTTGCCGTCTGATCGGCAAGGCTCTTCACTTCCGATGCCACCACGGCGAAGCCACGGCCTGCATCGCCGGCGCGTGCAGCCTCGATGGTCGCATTGAGCGCCAGGAGGTTGGTCTGCGAGGCAATGGTCTGGATCAGATCGATCACCACGCTGATGCGGTTGGCGTTATCGGCCAGGCCCTGCATCGTTGCGTCGGTCTCGCCGGCCTCGCTGACGGCCTTTGCGGCAATTTCAGCAGATGTGACGACCTGGCGGCTGATCTCGTTGATCGACGACGACAGCTGTTCGGTCCCGGCCGACACCGTCTGGACGTTCACCGAGGTTTCCTCCGCGGCTGACGCCACGGCGCTGACCAGTACGCTGGAGCGATCGGCGGAGGCCGACATGCTCTGCGCGGTCGATTGCATGGAATCGGCCGAGGTCTGCAGCTTCTCCAAAGCGGTGCGGACCTTGCTCTCGAAGTCGACGATGCGGGCTTCGATGCGCGAGGTGCGTTCGCCCTTGGCGATACGGTCCTGATCCTGCTCCGCGCTGAGCGTGCGCGCGTTGATCATGCTGTCGCGGAACACTTCGAGCGTGCCCGCCATCGCCGCGATTTCATCCTGCTGGCGGCTGCGGGCGATCTCGGTGTCGAGATCGCCGCTGGACAGCCGTTGCATCGCGCGCTGCAATTGCGCGAGGCGGCGCAGAATGCTGCGGCCGACATAGAGCCAGACGAACAGTGCCGATCCGATCAGCGTCAGCGCGCCGAGGCCGAGCATCACCTGCGTGGCCAGCGTGATTGTCGTCTGTGCCTGCGTCGTGGCGGCGTCGGTTTCGCTGCGCACCTTGTCGACCAGTTGCTTGACACTCATACCGAGGCCGAGATTGAGCTTGCGCGTCTCGTCGAGGATGAGTTCGCCGTATTCGACAGTGTCTATCTCTTTCTGGCGCACCTTGAAGACGCTGTTCTTGCCGTTGCCCAAAGCGAGTAGCTGTTCGGCGGCCTTGCGCAGATCCGGGATGCTGCTGATGGCGCCGTCGAGGGCGATGAGATTTCCCTGCACGCGTTCCTGCGCTGTCTTGAAACTCTCCTCGATGGGGGAGAGTGCGTCACCGGTACCGGCGGACAAGGCGGCCATCAGGTCGGAGGAGATCAGGTTGGTGTCGGCGACCACGCTGCCGATCTGCACGATGATGCGGGAGGCTTCGCCGGCATCCTCGGCGGAGAACACGACGGCACGCAGGGTGGCGTCCATGCCGCCCTGTGCGTCGGTAATCGCCGGGGCGGCCTTCCTGACAAAGTTATCCGCGGCGGCGCGGATGGCGTTGTAGAGCTTCTCGTGCTGGACGGCGGCGTCGATCTTTTCCTGCGTCGCGGCGCCCAGACTGCGGATCGTGTCCTCGATATTCTTCACGCTCTCGCCGAGCGCGGTGACCACTGCCTTGTCGGCGCCGAGCCGGGTGATGGCTTCGAGCTTCTCCGTCGCCACCTTGTGGGTGTCGCGCATGCGCTGCGTGCGCTCTTTCAGAATGTCGGCGGTGGAGGAGGCGAGTAGCATCGGGCCCTGGCTGGCGAGGCTTTCGCTGGCAGTGGCGAGTTCAAGGCTGGCGGTCAGTTTCGGAATGGCCCGGCCGTTCAGGTCCGTCATCATGCCGCCGAGCTGACCGAGAATCATGCCGGCGCCTGCACTGATGAGGATCGCCATGCCTGCGATAACCGCAAAGGCGGCGAACAGGTTGCCGCGGATGCCCCAACGGAGCCGCGAGAAACGAAATCGTCCAAATTTTCCGATGAATGACGTCAGTGCCATTGATTCCCCCCGCGTCCACCGTCCTGGTGGCGGATCGCGCAGAGAGTATTTCAGTACCGGGTTAACATTCGGGTAAACCGGCAACCCCGGGGCTGTCGCAGGGCTTATGAGGTTACCAAGGGGTAAAACGAAAAAGGCCGGCGTTTCCGCCGGCCTTTCCGTAGTTAAGAGCCTGAAATCAGGCGCGAAGCTCAGTACTTCGCGACGACCGGGCCACCCCAGTTGAAGTGGTAGTTCAGGCCAGCCTTGACCGTGTGCTGTTCGCTGGTCGCCGAAACGGCGATCGGAGCAAGCGTGGTCTTGCCGAAGTTGTAGTACTGATACTCGATGTTGCCCGACCAGTTCTGGGTGAACAGGTATTCCAGGCCACCACCGACGGTGTAACCATCCGAGCTGCCGTTGACGGCAACTGCGGTGCCGGCCGGGCCGACGAGCGTACGGCTGCGATCCGAGAAAGCGTAACCGCCCTTGGCGTACAGCATCGCCGGACCCCAGGTGTAGCCGAGACGGCCGGTCACCGAGCCGAGGCCCTTCAGGTTGCTGCTGTACGTGTAGGCCGGGAAGCCGTTGACGAGAGCGGTGTTGCCGCTGTTCGAGGTCCAGTCGTACTGGGCTTCGACGCCGAACACCCAGTTCGGAGCGAACTGCCAGTTGTAGCCGCCCTGCAGGCCGCCCATGAACTTGCCACCGTTGTTACCGCCGGTGAAGCCGTTGCCGCCGCCGAAGGCGCCGCCAACGTTGCCGCCGATGTAGAAACCGGTCCAGTTGTAGATCGGGGCGGCAACGTAAGCCGGAGCCTTGGTGTAGGGACGAGCGGCGAGGTCAGCGGCCATTGCCGGAACCGAAGCGCCCAGAGCGATGAGGGCAACGGTGCCCATCAGGAAGTTCTTCATTTTCTTGTTCTCCAGAAAACCGTTTTAGAGCGAGAGCGCCTTCGCTCCGTCTATGGCGTGGACTTAGACAGCTTTTGCGTAAAATGCTGTCACCCATTCGCCACAGCAATCGACAACCCGACACGATCCGGATTGGCGCGGCGACATGCTTATCGACGGCTTAATGAAAGCTGAAAGATGCCTTAATCTGCAGGGGTTTAGCGGACCAAAATACCTGCTCGCCTAACCCGCAGCAGTTTGGTTTTGCTCCAGATCGCATTATTGTGATCACCTGAACCACAGCGCTCCGTCTGCGTCGGCTGCAGCTTCTCGCGTCACGTTCGGAACGCCTCAAAAACGCGATGCAAACGCCGGCAACAAGCCGGCCCATCTGACATTGGAAACAAAAAACGCGCGACCCGTTAAATGTTTGCGCGGTGCCCGTCGGCGCCTCCGTGAATGGAATCGCGTTGCATGCAGGTTGAGCGGGTTTTACGTGAATACGGCCACTTCCTTCGGCCGATGAGTGAGGCGCCACGCGACGGTCAGCGGATCCTTGGCCACTCTGCCCAGGGCGGCCATCTCATTTCCTGTTACTGGGAGTTGCACCCCCAAGGCCTGATCGGGCCGAACTGGGTGGAGGAGCGCGATAGCCGCATCGGTTATATCGACCGCTATTTCGACGGCTGGATCAGACCCAGCGAATTCAGGCTGCTTGATCCGATCGCCATCAACCGGTTGCTCGTCGCCTATATCGATGATGCGCGCGCCGCCGATAACCGGGAGGCGCTCGCAATGCTCGAAACGGGAGAGGGGGCGGATATCCGTCCAGCCGCCTTGGGACAGCCGATGGAGGATGAAAAGAAATCGCTCGGCGACCACGGGAAGCGGAAACCGTAGTGCGGATCAGCGGGCCGGGAGCCTCGCAGCAAACCCGGCCCTGACCGCCAATCCGCAGGTCTAGAACGCCTTGTTGGCTTCCGGCCGGTGCTTGTTCTTCGGCGTAAACCCTGAGCGCGTGGCTTCGCGCGGATAGCGCACCCAGACCTCGCGATTCGGATGCAGGCCGGCGCCGCGGGTGGCGGGCACGGCGCTCGTGCGCGCGCGATGCAACAGGCGCGTGTCGGCGTCGCCGCAATTCGGATGGATGCCGCCATTGTCGGCGACCACCTTGTCCCACGCCGCCTTGCGCTGCTTGTAGACCGCGGGATCCCTGAGCTGCGTGCAGTTGAGTTCGTTGACATTGAGATCGGCAACGATCTCGTCACCATCCTCGATCAGCGCGATGGCGCCGCCGAGCGCGGCTTCGGGGCCGACATGGCCGATGACAAGGCCGACCGAACCGCCGGAGAACCGCGCATCGGTCATCAGTCCCACCACGATATTTCGCTCGCGGCACAAAGTGGTGATGCGCGAGGTCGGATCGAGCATTTCCGGCATGCCGGGCGCGCCGACCGGGCCGTCGTAGCGCACGATGACCATGTCGTGGTTCTGGAAACGCTCCGGGTGCTTGTCGAGCGCCGCGAGCAGGCCGCGCTCGCCCTCAAACACGCGCGCGGTGCCGCGGAACAGATTGTCCTCGAGGCCGCCCTCGACGCCGGCGAGCTTGAGGATCGCGGAGAATTCCGGCGACAGGTTGCCGCCGAGCACGCGCAGGCCGCCGGTCGGCTTGTAGGGCTTGGCAACCGTGTAGACCACCTTGCCGTCAGCCGGCCTGGTTTCGAGGCGCTTGATCTGCTGGGCCAGTGTCTCGCCGGTGCAGGTCATGACGTCGCCATTGATCAGGCCGGCTTCCATCAGCTCGCGGACGATCACCTGCACGCCGCCGACGGCATCGATGTCCACCATCGAATATTTGCCATAGGGGCGGGCGTCGGTGAGCACCGGCACGATGTATTGCGACAGATAGTTGAACTCTGCCGGTGTCATGATGTCTTTCCAGAAGTCGGCGAAGCCGGCGGCGCGCGCGATCTCCGGCGCGTGCAGCGTGACGTTCGTCGAACCGCCGATCGCCATAGAGACGATGACGGCATTGCGGATCGAGTCACGGCTCACGATATCGCGCGGCTTCAGGCCCTTGGCGATCATCTGGGCGAGATATTCGACCAGTTGCTCCGGGAATTCCTTGAGGCGGCGCGGATCGTCGGACGGCGGCGCCACCATGTGCAGCGGCTGCATGCCGACCACGCCGATGAAGGTCTGCATGGTGTTGTAGGTGAAGACGCCGCCGCAGCTGCCGATGCCCGGGCAGGCGTGGCAGGCGATGTGATGGCGATATTCGGCGTCCGGATTGCCGGCGACCTGATAGGCGCTGACGATGTCCAGCTTCTCGCCGGTCTTCGGATCCTCGCCCGGATGGATCGATCCGTCCGACATGATGATCGCCGGTTCGTTGTGCTCAAGCAGCGCGGCCAGCGTACCGACCGGTGGCTTGTCGCAGGCGACGACGGCAATCGTACCGGCAAGGCCGGTGGCGCTCAGATGCTCGGAGAGCGCATCGTTGGTCACCTCGCGGCCGATCAGCGAATAGCGCATCTCGCGCGTGCCGTTGCGGATGCCGTCCGAGGTCGCGATGGTATATTCCGGTTGCACCAGGCGCAGCGGCAGCTGGCCCTCGCCGCGGCCGATCCGGCGCTTCAGGCTTTCATGGATCGCGTCCACCTTGGACATCACGCCCATATAGCACTGGCTGTCGCCCTTGGTGCCGACCACGCCCACCGACGGCTCATGGATGAGCGTTTCATCGGTGCCGAGCACGCGCGCAATCCCGATGGTCTGCGCGGAGCGGCCTGGGTGATTGTCAATGGTCACGACGGGCGATTTGGTCACAGCGAGTTCCTTCCAGCGGCAGCTCTTTTTATCGACTCTATATGGGATGCGTCTTTGACAATCAGTCAGAGCATCCGGTTCGGGGCGCATCGGTTGGATGCTGTGCAGGCGCTACGGCATCCTGACCGACGCCCCGGTTGGCGCGCCCCGTGCATAACTCCCTCACATCGCAAACACAATCGGATTGCCCCCTCCGCTGGAACAGGGCTGCCTTGTCGCCGTCCGGTGCCGCAAAGCAGCAAATAAGGAGGCGGGGGCGTTTACGCGGCCGCCCTGCTATGCATGGTTTTGACAAACAGATGGGGTAATCGCCCCTGACGCCGTCAAGGCGCGATGCGCCGATAGGGAGTTCAGATTGAGCGTTGCCTTCACCAAGGAAGAAAGTGCCGAAACGGCTGCGGAAACCCAGTTGCCCGATCGCCCTGTTTCGCCTCACCCCAACCTGGTGACGGAGGCCGGTTTGAAGGCGCTGGAGGCGCAGCTTCAGGCGGCGCGCGAGGCGTATGATGCTGCAAACCTGATCGACGACGTGAACGAGCGGCGGCGTCAGGCGGCGATCCCCCTGCGGGACATGCGCTATTTCGCGGCCCGCCTGCGTACGGCCCAGCTCATGCCGGCGCCGACATCAACCGACATCGTTGCCTTCGGGAGCACGGTGACCTTCAGCCGCAGCGACGGACGGGTGCAGACCTATCGGATCGTGGGCGAGGACGAGGCGGACCCCAAAGCCGGTTCGATTTCCTTCGTATCCCCGGTGGCGAAGTCGCTGATGGGCAAGTCGGTCGGCGATGTCGTCGGTACGGGTGCTCAGGAGCTCGAGATCATGGCCATCGCGTGACCTGCGCATGACCTCCCTGGCGGAAGCTTCGCGGCTGATGCCAACCGCGAAGCCGATGTCCGTCTTGTTACAAAGTGTCGGACCAGCGCACTAAATTCCTGCGCCGGACTCCAGCCGCTCGTTGAGCTTCTGGTCGACCACCTCGACCGTGCGGTCGATATTCGCATTGGTCATGCCGAGCTGATGCGAAATCAGCTTCACCAGCAGATCGACCCGCTCGATGAAGGGGGCACCGGCTGCGACTGCGCGCGCCGCCGATGACGGCTTGAGCAGGCTCTCTGCCGCCTTGGCGTATTTGGCGAAGGGCACCTGATCCTGCGGGTCGGCGCCGAGACGCCGCGCCACGGCATCCACATGCTCGTAAATCGACTGCGACACTTTCAGGTCGCCGTGAACGGCATCGCGGATCGACTGCGGTTCCTCCGGCGTGATGCAGCGATAGTTGCCGGTCAGGAGCATCGACCACTTCGCCAGCGGCACGAACAGCGAGTCGAATACTTTCAGCTTCACCGGCACGTCCTGGCCGTCGAGCTTCACTGCGTCGATATCCGCTTCGAGCTCGCGCAGCAGCTTGTTGTGAGCCGGATCGGCAAAGGCCGATGCCTTGAAATTCGTCGGCAGTCCCACGTGAAGGACATTCGCCGCTTCTTCCGGCGGCCGGAAGGCCTGCGGATCGGGCGAGCACAGCGTCACCAGGCCCGGCTCGAAGCGCTCCCATACCTGGGCATTGGTATAGGCCTCTTCGAGGCTCATGTCGGCCAGCCCCGGAATGCGCTTGAGATAGGGCAGCGGCGGCATGTTCATGATCGACAGACACGGCAGCTTTGCCGCGGCGATCTTGATCATCAGCACGCGGATCGTGTGATTGGTGTATTGCGGCTCCTGCATCGCAAGGCCGACCAGATCGTAGCGCGACAGGTCGACCTGATCCGGCGAGGTCGCATCGAGTTTGCCCGGCAGGTCGCGTGAGAAGATGGCGCGGTGGTTCGGCTCGTCGCGCAGCTTGATGCGCACTTCGGTGCCGTCGCGGTTGATGAGTTCTGCGGTCTTCTTGCGGCAGACGAGGGTCACGTTGTGACCGGCCATCAGCAGTTTCGTGGCCAGCAACGAGCCGTAGGACGCTCCGAGAATCAGAATATTTCGCGCCATAGTGTTTCGTCCCTCAAGTGATGTGTGCGCGCCAGATTCGAACGGTCCGGCATTTTTAGTTGGCGCGGACAGTAATGCACCGACGCGCTGCGATCCAGATGCCGCGTGCCGATACGTGCAGCCCCGCGGAGCTAAAAACGATTTGCTTTTCCGATGCGCCAATCTGTCCTGCCTATCGTCGTGGCGGATGGCGGGGCGATCAGTTACCGTCTCAAAAAACCAGGGAGGGAAACATGTCTGCGATCATCAATCGTCGTCACTTCATGGCTGCCGGCACTGCAGCCGCCGCCATGCCGTTCGTCGCGCGGGGGGCTTCGGCGCAAGCCGCGTGGCCGTCGCGGCAGATACGCATGATCTGCAGCTATCCGGCCGGCGGGCAGACCGATCTGCTGGCGCGGGCCTTCGGCGAATACATCTCCAAGCAGGTCGGCCAGACCGTCGTCATCGAAAACAAGGCCGGCGCATCCGGCGCACGATGATGTATTGCACCTTCGCCAGTATCTTCATCGCGCAGACCTATCATAT